>JACZQL010000392.1 GCA_022545745.1 Deltaproteobacteria bacterium
TTGATCCTTAACCAGCACCTCGCCGGCCAGGATCCTTCTGCGCCCCTCTTCCCGAGCAGATACCAATCCGCGCTGGATCAGCAGGGAATCTAATCGCTCTCTCTTGCCCATTGCTCTCTTTAGTCCTCTCGAACCGGACGTTGCCATATTTTAAGTGCTGGCGTGGAATTCATCGTTCCCCTAACAGCCTGCTGAAAAGACTCATATGCCACCAGCCTGCCGTAAGCAGGCGTTTAGGATAGTTGCGCTCGATCGCTGAGGGAAGCATCCCCGCTCCACGCGGAGTTGCTCCAACGTAGCGTCTAAGTATACCTCCGCTCGTCGATTTTTCGCGCGCCGCTCGGCAGAGCTAGCGTCGAAGCCTCGCCTCTGAGATCTTTTTGACCAGCCTGCAAACAGCTTTTTTCCACAACCTGCTAGGAGGCCCGTTCCACAACATAACGTGCGATTTCCCTGAGGGGCGCTGCTTCTTTGCCAAAGGGCTTCATCTCCTTTAAGCACCTCTCCAATAGTTCCTCGGCCCGAGCCTTAGCAGCGGCAAGACCCACGATGGACGGGTAGGTGGCCCTACTTCCCTCCGCGGCTCGGGTCTCGGCCTTAGAGGCCTCACTCGAATTACCCTCAGCGTCCAAGATGACATCGGCAATTTGAAAGGCCAAACCCAGGGACTCTCCATAGCGGCGGACCTTGCCCAATTCCTGGGGTGTTGCCCTTCCAATGATGGCCCCCAGCCGAGCGGCCACAAGGATCAGGGCCCCGGTCTTACGCAAGTGGATATTTTCCACAGTAGCCAAATTCACCACCTGATCCTCCACCTCCAGATCAATGGACTGCCCTCCAACCATTCCATCCATACCGGCAGCACGAGCCAATTCGTGAATCAGATCCAGCACGACTTCGGGCTTGAGGGCACGCACCGCTTTGAGCCGGGCAATCAGATCGAAGGCCTCTGTCAAAAGGGCATCCCCAGCCAAGAGGGCGATCCCCTCGCCAAAGAGTTTGTGGCTGGTGGGTTTCCCTCTCCTTAGATCGTCATTGTCCAGGGCAGGAAGATCATCATGGATTAGCGAATAGGTATGAATCAGTTCCAAGGCGCAGGCGAAAGGGAGGAGGGTTTTCTGCTGGGCCCCGAACAGCTCTCCCACGGCCAGGGTGAGGATGGGGCAGATCCTTTTCCCTCCGGAAAAGACACTGTACTGCATCGCCTAAAAAGCTTTTCCGGATGCTGTCGACACTCGCCAAGGTAGCGGTTGAGGGCACGGTCAATGAGTCCCTGTCGCTCTTTCAGGTAGGCATGGATGTTCATGATGGGAAAGGATTATTTTTCTTCCCCATTGACATCGTCCGCGCCGAGATCCTCCAAGGGCATGAGTTGAAGCTTCCCGTCTTTGTCCTTGACCAAAAGCTCTATCTTGCGTTCGACTTCAGTGAGCTTCTGGTTACACAATTTTACTAACCGGACACCGTTCTCGAACGCCGCCAAAGAGTCCTCCAGGGAGAGTTCCCCAGATTCGAGTTGCTCCACCACCCTTTCCAATTCTTTCACTGCCTCTTCAAACTTCTTTTTTTCCTTTGCAGCCATGGCCCCCCTCTTGACCAATCACGGGAAGGTTAACGAAAGATAAACCCCGTACCAGGGACTTACGCACGGAGCGTTGTGTCGTTCGACCTGCCCGTTCGACCGATTCGACAGACTCACGGCCCGGAGGCTCTCGAAGGGGAGGCTTCGGCCTGAGCTCGGGACGAAGGCTCGCGACAGGCGGTACAGGGTAAACCTCAAAGCTAGCAAAGACGATATTGACTCGTCATTATTTATCCCAAACTTTGTTCAACAACTCAAATGGGTTCACCCTCGCCCCATTCAGGCGGGCCCCCCAGTGGAGATGTGGCCCCGTGACTCTCCCCGTCATGCCGGCCAAGCCAATCACCTCACCCTTACGGACCTGGGAGCCTTCTTTCACTCGGAAATCCGAGAGGTGGAAATACATCGTATAGAGTCCGCCCCCATGATCCAAGACAACGCTCTTCCCATTGAAGTAAAAATCATCCACCAGAACCACCCTTGCATGGTTGGTGGCAACAATGTCCGCGCCTTCGGCAGCCCTCAGATCCACCCCGCTATGGGGAGATCGGGGCGACCCGTTGATCACCCGGCGCAGGCCAAAGGGAGAAGTAATGGCTCCTGGCACCGGGGCCACAAAGGGCGCCTCCCACCAACGCTGCCCACTGGTGATGGACCAGAGCCGCGTCATGCGCTTCTTTTCCCGTCGGATTCTTGCTAAAGTCGCCTCGTCAAATCGATCAAAGGAGGCAGGCAGGGATAGACGCTCGGTGGAATAATCCTTTTTTTTCACGCGCAGAAAAACAGGTACTTCAGTATCCGCTCTACCTCGTGCTTTGATGACCATCTTCTTGGCGCCGGCGGCTTCTTCGAGGTCTGCCCCCAACAGGGCAACGAATGAGCCGTCCGTGGCCCTGGGAAAAAACGGTATCTCCCGCTGACCGCGAAGCACTTTCACCCCGCGAAGGCCATTCCCCGAGACAGTAATGAACACCACTCCGCCTTGGTAGACCTCCCAGGTCTTGGGGGAGATCGTTAACGAAGGCTCGGCTGCAAACGAAGTCTGGATCAGAGCAAAAAAAACAAGAAATGGAAGAGAGAAAAACCGCTGTGACCGCATTTCATTCGCTCTTTTCAACCCTGGCGAGAGAATTTCCACGTGCAAAGGTAATGCGGAGAAGATCTCCAGCCTTGACCGAACCGCTATCCTTTACGATTCGCCCATCAGGCATCTTGTATACTATGCTATAGCCACGCTCAAGGACAGCCAGAGGGCTTAGACTCCCCAGACGCCCAGCCGCGGGTGCCAGGCGATCCTTAAAACGGTCTAGCGAATTCTGAAAACGGCGCCACAGGCTCAGGGAAAGCTCATCCAGCCGAATTTGATTCTCCCTCAGGCGCCGGGTTGGATCCACCAGCCTGCGCCCTAACCGTTTCCATCTATCCCTCTGAATGGAAATCGCTCCTTGAAATGCCCTGATTACACGCGCCTCGAAACTCTGGGTCTGCGCCATGAGATCCGTTTGGCGGGGAACCACCATTTCAGCGGCCGCTGTCGGGGTTGGCGCACGATGATCGGCAACGAAGTCGGCAATGGTAA
>JACZQL010000393.1 GCA_022545745.1 Deltaproteobacteria bacterium
TCAGAGCTTGTTCATCAAGGTGTAATCGTGTGGCAATTTCGGAAGGCGGGAAGGCGGTTTCATGTAAAGCAGAAAATAAATCCAGTTTGACTGCGGTCAGGAGAATCTTGGTCTCCCAGTAGTAGCCAAGCTGGAAGATCTCCCCAAGCGATAATTCCCGTGGCATCGTAAAGCCTCAAAAACCTTAATTTTTCCCCAATCGGAATCGGAAGTGAATCTTATCTAGGTCTCCGTTCCAAAGGCAAGCGAAGCGGGGGACCTCATGAGCACGACGAAAAAAAGGGCAACAACTTTTGGAAGCTGCTGCCCTTGTTTGAAGGGTTATCAGGAATGAGGTCAAAAACTGCGATTACTTCTTCTTAATGTCAAAATTGGCTTCAACCGTTGCACCATCTTTCACATCGACTTCAATTTCAATGGCCTTTTTACCAATCACGTTCTTCGCAACAACGGGGTGCCAGACTAACACTGTGTGCTTACCAGCAGGAACGTCCTTTATCTCGAAGGTTCCATCTGTGTTGACCACCGTGTAATGCGGGTTCGTCACCGGGAGATACCATCCCTGCATGAACTCATGCTGATCGCACTGCAACCGCAGGACAGACCCCTTTCTAGCCATCCGCATCTTGATTTTCTTCTCCAAGGTGTCGCCCTTCCTTGCCAAGCCGATATTAAACAACGTCGAGGACTTGGCGCCAAGAACATCAAAGCTATGGGGGTTGTGCAACACGCCTTCCTTGGACTTGGGATCATCCGGATCGGCATAGGTATTCTCAACGTAGAACTTGCCCTTGTTGACCAGCACACCCGTATAGGGGAAAAATTCGCAAAGTTTGGCAATCACTTCCGTCCGCTTGTAGCCCTTCATCCACTTCTTATCCTTGATACCTCGGACGGACACCACAGCATTTTTTAACCCCTTGTTGGCATCCACCTCCACCTCTTTTAAGAGACGGTCTCCCTTAGCAATTGTCTTTATTGCTCCACTCTCTTCTGTTTCCACTATCTCCACGTTTTCGACGTTGGGATTTTTACTACAGAATGGCGAATTCGGAAATTTCTCAAGTGCAAATTTCTTGGGGGGTGGAACTTTCCCACTAAACGTCACTTTGCCCTTGATGGTTCCACCTGCCTGGGCAATCAGGGGAGCAACCAACAAGGCGCTCCCGAGGATAAGAGACAAAGCAAGAGAATAACGATTCCTCATGATCCTTCCTCCTAGTTGAGAATAATCATTGACTTATCGAGGGGGGAATAAAACTTCGCGGTTCTCGATTAATTCACCTCGCCATTTTACCCTGAAAACGGGAGGATGGAAATCACTTCACACTCTTCACTGAAGAAGCATTATTTTTTAACAGGAAGCTTTGAGGGGTGTCAAGTGAACTGCCCATGGGCAATTTACGCGTTGTATCCCTAATTAAATTTGGAGATTTTCTCTTTGAATCTGGGGAATTCCCAAGCCTTTCATCAAGACGGCCCGGGCATCATTTGGGGAACGGGGCGCTCGATTTCCGAGAGGGCTGCGAGCAGCCAGGCAAGGCTGTCACCCATGTCTTTAGGATTTTCAATGGGTTGGGAGCAAAGCCGGTCAGTGCAAATGTAAGCCCGTGGCTCATCCATCTTGGGAAAGGTCACCTCCCCTATCGTTAAGGAATCAACCTTGGGGTCAAGGAACCGCACAATTTTTCCGGGTGCATAAATCCGAAGCCCTTGCGTAAAGAGTTCTTGTGCCGTTTCGCTGCCTTTCGATCCCACAACGACAATATGCACTGGATATGAAAGAAACCGCATCACGACTGCCGCTGTGAGAGCCACCGGGTGAGGAGCAGACGTCCCGAGAACGAATTGGAGAGTCCGTTCAGCGAGGTTTCTGTAGGCAGGTTTGCCCGTCAAATAAAACAAGTCACAAAACAAACGGGCAGTGTGCACATTCTCCTCTAGGGGTTTTTGAGGGAATTTTAGCAACCCTTGGTCTGACCCAGAGGGTATCCGATCATAAAACCCACCTCCCTTGGAGTCCTCGAGATCCCTCACCAGGTCAGCGGCCAAGAGTTCAGCCTTGTGAAGGTACGCCTGTTCATCCGTGGTGACCGCTGCCTCCATGAGGGCCATAGCAAAGAATACCTGGTCCGCGAGCCATCCAAATCCCTGAAGTTGGCCCTCGACCATCACATGGGCCATGCCCCGCCCCTCACGGTACCGTTCCCTGTGGAGCCGGTTCAGGGTTTTCAGGGCAAACTCACGAACGTGCCTATCCCCAAGAACCTGATAGACCTTCAGGTAACTGGTGACCATGATCCCATTCCATCCGGTATAGATCGCTTGATCCACCAGGGGGACTCCCACTGCAAGGCGCTGCGCCTCTCCTAGGGCAAAGTACCGCTCCCCTTCTATAAACTGTCCCGGCAGACCGGGGGCCCTGGCATCGGCATCTTGACTGGCATAAAAACCACCATTGACTTGATCCGAAAGAAACCGGGTGACATATCGGATAGTCCCCTCCACCACCTTTCTATATTGATGGTCCCCGGTTACTTGGTAGGCCTCAAGATAATTCTGAAGATTCAAAGCCTGGATATTGAGCATTTTTTCGTAATGGGGATGGGTCCAATCCGCCTGCTCGGCATAGCGGTAAAACCCACCCCATACCGGATCAACAAGACGTACCTGCCTATCCAACGTGAGCAGAGCCATCCGCCGGAGAGAGTCATCTGATCTCTCGTGCCCTAAATGAAAAGCCAAGGTTATGGCCTCAGGTTCGAAAAACTTGGGGGCTTCCCGAAAGCCCCCATTCACCTCGTCAAAACTTTGTGTCATGATCAGAACCGACTGCTCCACCACCTCAAAATTCACAGGGCCGTTCGGGTGCACGCGCGCTTTCCTGGCCGCTTCGACCTTGGCCCACACCTCCGCGGCATAACGAACTAAATCCTGCTTTTGAGTCCGATAGAGAACATCAGACTCCTGAAGTGCCTCACCTAAATCTTCAGGGTCTAGGGAATTAGCCTGAAATAAAATTTCTCCCGTGGGCAACAAAATACTGGTAGTCGGCCACCCACCCTTCCTGTAGCGCGCCTCGATGTCTGGGCGGAGATCGGTGTCCACCCGAATAGGGACAAAACGATCATTCAGCAGGGCAATGACTTCTGGATGAGC
>JACZQL010000394.1 GCA_022545745.1 Deltaproteobacteria bacterium
GTGAGAATATTCCACGGGGCGAGCTTCAAAGACGCAAAGGACGCCAAGGGAAGAATTTTTACCCAATCGGGGGACGATGACAAACAGGGGAAAATTAACCGCAGATTTTCGCCGATTAACGCAGATACTTTTTCTCATGCCCTTCGGGCATATTCAAAACCAATCTCCTAATATCGACGGTTTGACTTTTCATGTTAACCAAAAGGCCAACTTGTATTCCCGTCCCTTTTAAATAATTCAATAACTGTGCTTCATGTAGTTTTTCGAGCTTTTCTACTGTCTTGACCTCCACTATGACCGTTCCTTCAACGAGGATATCGGCAATGTATTCTCCGACCACATCCTCTTTATAGTAAACTTTAATTGGACAGCGCATTTTCGTATACCTTTTCCAGGAAGCCAGGGCCAAGAACCCGGTTCACCTCGAATACAGCACCCCTGATTGCATATGTGATGTCATTTACATCCACAAATGATACTTAATATCTGGCCCGTCTGGCCAGATATTGATCTGCGTGAATCTGCGTAAATCTGCGGTTAATTCCTGGTGACTCCCTTGCGCCTGGCGCTATGCTTCTAAGTGAAAGAGTTCCTCGAGGGAGATCTTCCGGGAAATCATTTTGTCTTTCAGCAGGTAATCGACGAAGGTTTCCAAGGTCCTTCTTTCCACTTCCCCTAAATGATAGGAAAATGGGTCCCAACCCAACCTGTCCATCTCATATTCCATGGCTCCCCTTTTTTCTTTAGGAAGATAGTCTACCCAGAGTTTTCGGGCTTCCCTGAGGGTCGACAATAGAATATCGCCAACGTTGGGAATTTCACTAACTAGATTATCTTGTACCACAAAGATATGATTGATCGGGTAGACTCCTCTCCTGTGGTAATGAGACCAGAACCCATCTTCGGTCTGGAGGAGCGGCCTAAATTGATTCGACCCGATTCTGACCTGATAGGAGATAACCGCATCTGCCTCTCCCTTTTCCATTAAAGACAGGAGGAAACGCTCCCGGCGGTCCAACTGGTGAGAATAACCGTCCAGTTCCTCCCAGACTTCCATCTCCTCCCCCACGAATTCCTTGGGGATTTGAACCACCGTCATCTCATCATGAGTTTTTAGAGATGAAGGAGATAAAGAAATCCATAGTGGGCTCGCACGGGATAACTGATACTCTTCATCCAGGACCCCCCTCATCCAGGTAGGCATGCTCGACGTGTAATTAACCAACCCCAACCGTTTCCCCCTCAATTGCTGCGGTGAATAAAGGGCCGATTCCAATGAACAAAGAAGACTTCGCTGGGCGAGACCCCGCTTTAGAAAAATGGGTAGCGCCAAAAGTGGGGCCCCTCGGGATTTGGCCTGCATAAAAGAGGAAATGCTCATCTCCCCTCCGACAAATCCGCCGGGGAGAATACCGCGGTCATTCTCTCCTGCAGGAGCTCCCAGACCCAAAGGACTGGTGGTGGGGAGCCAATGAATAGGTAACCCCCCTGACTTCAACCTTCCATCCAGAAGGGCCTGGGTTCTTGGCCGGGAAAGAACGGCGAACTTCATTTCTTGCCCACTTGCCGCCATTTCTTTTTCCTCAGGAAGTTGGGGTACGGCCGCGCCTTGCCCTTAGCACTTTGACTTCCGCGCCTCTGCGGTGGTCTGCGTAAATCTGTGACTAATTAATTTCTTAAAAACGTGACAAGGGATTTAGTCCCCAATGGAGATAAGTTTTTGTTTGTCGTCGTCTCCTGACAAACAAAAAAGGGTATTCTCTGCGTTAATCTGAGGTTAATTCATTCTTAAATTTGCTTAGCCGTAGTGGGCGTCAGCCCTTCTCACACAACCGTGCCCGGCAGCGTCTTATTTACAAGGAGGCTAGGCTCCGACCACCGTCTCCACGGGTTTCGGTATGCTGATGTTATAGAGTCGTGCTACGTTGTCACGCAGCAGCTTTGCGCGAGACTCGGAGGGTAGATTTCCCATGTCCCTGGCCACGATCTCACGAGAGTGAGGCCAGGTGGAGTTCCCGTGGGGGTAGTCATTGGACCACATACAGTTATCCACCCCCCACCACGACAGCATATGACCCCCGACGGCGTCATTGAAAAAGGTGGCATAGATCTGCCTGTGAAAGTACTCACTGGGCAACTTTGTTATCGGCAGGGAAGAAGACCGAGTACCAGAAAAGCGTTTGAAGTAATAATCCCACTGTTCGAGAACGAATGGGATCCAACCGATTTCACTCTCCACGAGGACCAATTTTAACCGGGGGAACCGTTCCAGTACGCCTCCGTAGATAAGGTCATACAAGACGTCCACGGTCTGGAACAGTTTATAATTCACGCTGCTGCGGTTCTGGTCAATCCCGGAATCGTTCGCTTGCGGGACTACCTGGGTAAAGGAGCGGCTCTTGCTGTAGCCGTGGCCGCTCAGGATGTGCAAGTTGACCGGCATGTCCAGATCCTGAGCCGCAGCCCAGAAGGGGTCATAGTGGTTCGAGGTAAATGGCAGGTGCGGTGCAGGCACCTGCCAGATGACCGTTCCGCGCATGCCAGCTTTCCGGCAGCGTTCCATCTCCTGAATCGCACCCTCGATGTCGTGCACCGCAAGCATGGCAAGGCCAAACAGGCGCTCAGGCGCAGCCTGGCAGTAGTCAATGAGCCAGTCATTATAGACTCGGGCGCAGGCCTCTTCCAAGGGAGGATCGTCCAGGCTTAACGCCTTAAGCGCATGGGTGGGATAGAGAACCTCTGCGCTCACGCCGTCGGCAGCCATCTCTTTGACCCGCTCCTTCTTATCCATGGCACCGGGTTGATCATTTGGCCTTCGACCGCCGTAATTTGGTGCACGGTCCTGGAAGGCTTTGGGAAGGTTTTTTTGCCAGAGCCCTTCGGGCTCGATCACGTGGGAGTCGGACGAGATGAGAAGCTCATCGATTGCGGCCGTGGATTCCTTGCCGTAGGTACGTTCCAATACGCTCATGTTTATGACTCCTTCCTAAGTTTTATCCGCCAAAGAACTCTCCCGGAATCGGGATCCCGGGGATACGCTTGTTTTCCTCTGCTGTAAGGGCACGCCCCTGGGTTCCCAACCGGTTTTCGTCCCCAGGCTTCCTGCCAGCGCCCATCCGGAGCAACACAAGGTTTTCATTCCCGGTGCTCTGGAAGT
>JACZQL010000395.1 GCA_022545745.1 Deltaproteobacteria bacterium
ACCATGCTCAGGGTCATGGTGAGGTACTCGAATCATGAGGCTCAGACCCGAAGGGAACTCAGGTTGAGGCCACTCGGCCGAGCTCAGACCGAGGCCCTCAGCGGAAGCAATTGGGTCTCGACCTGTCTACGCCCAATGACTTAATCGAACAGCTTAGGAAAATGGAGGGTATGGAGCAGGAAAGTGAGTTCGACTATCCGATCCCTAGTTTTTGCTTTGCCTCATCGCTAATCCTGCTTGCATCCCATGGGGGGTCCCAAACAAGATCAACCTTTGCCTCGCTCACTCCGGGGATCTGAAGAATTTTCTCCTGCGCGTCCGATGCGATCATCGCGCCCATGCCACAGCCCGGGGCGGTTAGGGTCATCTTAACGTTCACCTTGTCCTCGTTGATCTCCACATCATAAATGAGGCCTAGATCCACAATATTGACCGGAATTTCCGGGTCGTAGCAGGCGTGCAATGCTTCGTAAACCTGATCTTTGGTTGCCATAGGTTTGGCTCCTTTCTTATCCTAAGGTTCAGCGTGCGTCTTGTTACACTGAGTGCAAGGGCAGAGAGAACGCAAATAGTCAAACGTGTAGATCCCCGTGCTGTGCCCGTCTTCCCAGCGAAATTCAATCGCGTAGTTTCCCACTGACCGGATCTCACTGAGCTTTGCATCAGGGACAGATATAAACTTCTTCGTAGCAGAGTCATGGCCCTGGCAGAGAGCACAGGGACAGTAGCCGCGCAGGTACCTTTGAGTATACTCTCCGATATGGCCGTCGTCCCAGGTGATGCGCACTTTTTCTTCTGCCCTGACGTGATTGATCTCGATCGGTATGGGAGAAGCCATGGACGACCTCAGCTGGAGACGATCTTGACAGACTGTGAACTCTTGCTCGCCTCGGAGGCTATGGATAGCTGACCGGCAAGCCTGGCAGCAATGTCCAAGAAAACTTTACTGATCTCGGATTCTGGCTCTCTGATTAAGATAGGGGTCCCTTTATCTCCCCATTCCCTGATAGACGAGGTGATGGGGACTCCTCCCAGGAAGGGTATATTAAACTGCTCTGCAGCCCGCTCCGCTCCGCCAGTAGAGAAAATGTCGTGTCTTTTGTTACATCCGTCACAGATGAAATAGCTCATGTTTTCTATGAGGCCCACAATGGGGATCCTCACCTTATCGAACATGGACTTGGCCCGAACAACGTCTGCGAGGGCGACCTTCTGTGGTGTAGAGACAAGGACCGCGCCGCTAACCTTGAGTTGTTGCGAGAATGTGATCTGCACGTCTCCCGTGCCTGGGGGCAAATCGACAATCAGGTAGTCCAGGTCACCCCAATGAGCATCCCCCATCAATTGGTGCAAAGCCTTCCCCAACATCGGTCCCCGCCAGATCACAGCTTAGTCCGGTTCGAGGAAAAAGCCAATGGACATGACGGGCAAACCATGGGCGATAGGGGGGCTGAGTTTAGTTCCTCCATTCACAGCGACTTTTTTGGGGTCTTCCTTGATACCCATGATAATTGGGATGGAAGGTCCGTAGATGTCTGCATCTAAAAGACCTGTGGCAGCACCGTGCATTTTGAGGGCCACTGCTAGATTGGCTGCCACCGTAGACTTGCCCACTCCACCTTTTCCCGAAGCCACCAGGACCACGTTTTTTACCGTAGGGAGCAAGTCGGTCTGGCCTGCGCCCACCTTGCTGCCGCGCACCTGCGCGCCGAAGGATATTTCAATATTAGTCACCCCCATGGGGGCCAGCGCCTTTTTGCAGTCCCCCTCAATCTTATCCTTAAGCGGACAGGCAGGAGTGGTGAGCTCGACGGTGAAAGCGACTTTTCCATCATCCACAGCCCGGTTTTTCACCATTCCCAAGCTAACGATATCCCTATGTATTTCCGGGTCCTGAACTGTTTTTAGCGCGTTTAAAACCGCTTCATTGGTCACTGCCGCCATTTTTCTTTCCTTCCAGCCAAGCTTTCCAAACAAACCCTGCACTGACACAATATAGACTCATAAGGTCTAAATAGTCAACCCCGATCCAAAATCGCAGGAATTCTTTTAAATCGCGCGCTTATTTATTTCAGATGGGGGTTAACAGGCAACTTACCGCCGGCCCTGAAAATCTTCTAGGCTGGGCTGTGGACCTCTTCTAGTAGATCGAGGAAAGTTTTCACTGGATTAAAGGTGATGAGGGGGACTTCCACAAAGATGGTATTCCAATTCGCCATTCCACCGTTCCAGAGCCCGGGCAGCTCCAGGGCTTTGAGTTGTTTTCCGTCCATTGATTTTGTGGAGATAAAACATGCACCAGGGTCGTGGTAGCGTTTGAGGTCGAAAGGTCTTCCAAGAAAGTCTCGAACTCCACATACGATATCGACCGGGTTGAAGTGCGTAGAAGAATTCCAGATGTCCCGTTGTTCGGTGGATTCCATATTGACCTGAGATGACTCTACGATTTGAGGGGATGCGACTTTATCATCCTGGCCCACCCAGAAGGGGCCGCCCCCCGGCTCGCCCGTAGACTTTACCATTCCGCAAACCCTTAGGGGTCTGTTCAGTTTGTCTAAGAGGAAGCCTATCTTTTCCTGTTTGGTGCCCTGATGGATTTGTTTGTTGGGAACCACCGAAAGATTCTCTCTGGCAAATTCAAAGGCCTCTTTTAAAAGCTTGTCTGTAACGTTTTTCTTGCTCAGTTGCCTTAGATAGCCAAAGGTCTGATCCTGAACTTCTACCAGGAGGCCCCCCAGGGCCTTTTTGTAAGTGTAGGTTTCCCCCTTCAGTCTATCCGGTGCGACGTTGTCAATGTTCTTGATGAATATAATCTCTCCATCCAGTTCCTCGAGGTTTTCCAATAGTGCACCGTGTCCCCCTGGTCGAAACACAAGCCTTCCTTCTCTGTCTCGAAATGGTTCATTGTCTAGTTTCACCGCAAGTGTGTCTGTGGACGGCTTCTGGATGGAAAGCTCAATTTGAAATTTTACGCCGGAACTCTCATAGCGGCCTTTAGCTTCCTCCAGGTGTGTCCTTATGGTTTCTCTCTGTTCGGGTGGCACCGTGAAATGAACACGAGCCACCCCCTTTTTGTCTTGTGTGTAAGCCGCGGCTTCCACTAAGTGCTCTTCGAAAGGAGTTCGGCAGTGGTCAGGTTAACGGT
>JACZQL010000396.1 GCA_022545745.1 Deltaproteobacteria bacterium
GCTCCATTAGCTTCAAACGGCGACGCCTGCCCATAACCGAGCCGGGCAAGGACATCCTTGAGACCGGACTCCCACGCCTCAAGGCGAGTCCCTTTCAAATTCACCGCGAGCGCCCATTCCGGTTCGCCGTCCTCCTGGGTAGTGTGAGTCCTGGCAGCTCGATTGTTATTTAGGGGAAACTTCCACGGTTAGCTCAGCTAAACACGCATTTCGTATCTAGCCACATCCTCAAACTCACCTACAGGCCCTCTGCCAACAAAGCCGAACCCGAATGACTCATAGACTTGTCTAAGCTTCGGTCTACCTCCGTCGCAGTCCAGCCTCAACCAGGACTTCCCCTGCCTTTTTGCATATGCGGCTGCCCAGCGAAACATTTGGTGAGAAACTCCTCTCCCTTTGAACTTTCGCAAAACAGCAAGCTTGTGCAGGAATAGGCTCGAATTGTCTTGTATTTCGGGCCAAAAATAGGGGTCAGACTCCATTAAGAACATACAGGCAATGGGGCTGCTCTTGTGATAGGCAATAAACGATTCCTCAATCTTGTAAGACGACTTGAGTCCTTCAACTGAGACTTCTTCCTCTGTCCATACTGGCTCGCCCTTGTTGTTGAACCATTTCACTATATCCATCAATATTTCGGACGCCGTGCCCCAATCAAAAGCAGGTGCTACGGTGATTTCCATTTTGCTTCCTTGGTGGTCAGTGCGACAATCCCCTCGCCGGGCCGCTCATTCAGTGCGCCCACCGTGGCCTAGAAAAGAGCATGGGGATTGCGAACGCTAGTCGTTTAGTCATTCCTTCGCCCCGGCCTTCTTGAGCAACTCGACGATTTCGGTGTGGCCTGCCGCCCACCATAAGGCCGTCAGGCCGTCTTCATTTTTAGCGTTCACGTCGGCCCCGGCATCGAGCAGGGCTTGAGCGGTTTCCATGTGATTGTTTTGTGCCGCCGCCATCAAGGCCGTCTCTCCGTAGCCATCTTTCGCGTCCACGTCGGCCCCGGCATCGAGCAAGGCTTGAACGGTTTCCGTGTGACCTTCGGCTGCCGCCCACCCTAAAGCAGTTGTTTCGTACAACCTATCCCACGCGTTCAGGTCGGCACCCGCCTCGAGCAGGGCCTGAGCGGTTTCCGTGTGACCCTTTTGTGCCGCCCAAATTAACGCCGTCCTGTCGTTGACATCTGTTGTGTTCACGTCGGCCCCTGCCTCAAGCAGAGCCATTATGCTCACCGTGTCACCGTTCTTCGCCGCTTCTACCAACTGTGAATTTATGTCCTGCGCGATGGCAGGGATTGAAATGAGCAGTGCCAGTAACATGGCAATAATCATTCTGGCTGGCATAGGGCACCTCCTATGGAGAGATTGGATGCGTCGCGTTTGCAGCAATGATAAACCTGCTTTGCTCTAAAGGCCAGGTGAGACTGGAGGGGCCAGCCCCAGAAGGGTATTGTCCATCATCGCCTGGGGTTTCCATGCGTTTCAGACCTTCAGGGACCGGCCAGGCTCATGCTAGTGCAGGTTGGGGGGAGAGGCAATAGCGGTACGGCTACGGCTCCAGAGCGCTCTAACCCAGAAACGGATGGAAATTGATTCTTTCAAAGGATCGGCTTACGATCGCCCTTAATGAGAGTCGTCTTACTGTTGACAAATGCCCCAGGAGAAGGCCTTTGAGAATTGAAGATGCCATGAAGATCATCAAACACCATGGCGTGGTACTCGAGGCAGCAAAAGGGCCTGTTCCGAATCTTGCAGAGATTGTCGCAGGAAAACGAATACGAGGAAGTTGGTGGGGCCATCCCCAAGGGCAACAGATCTTCCTTTTGACCCGATCTATCCGAGAGATGCAAGATGTTCTTGTTTGTCGATTGGTTGAAGGAAAAATTACCTATGTGCATCGTCGACTGTGGCCAGCTTTAGCACGTCTCGCCGATCATTTTGAGAAAGAACATCTGGCTGCCATTCGGGAAGTGCATACTGCCATGGGAAAGCACAAGGTCCAAACTACGAATTTCTCGGATTGGGTGCCACCTAGAGTATTAAAGGAGGCAGAGGAGTTAACCGAAGACGAGGCACTGTCGCAGTTAGGCGGTTGGGTTTTTTAGGCCATAGCTAGGTCTGCACGAGGTCTATTCTGTGGGTTTTCGATAGGTAGAATGTACGGAAACACCGTACCCACTACGGTTCCAGATTCATCCGCCGCAGCAGGTCGTGGAAGGGAGGGTCGTCGCGGGGGGAGTCCAAAAGTTGGACTTTGGCTTGAATTGATTCCTGTGATCACAGAACTGAGTGAGGTCTAGTTTAGTTGATCTGATCTGATCCTCATTCTTTCTGTTATCCAGCAACAAAAGTTTACCCTTCATCTGTTCTGGCGGTTCCTCAAATTCCACGCCAAATGAGCCGATTGAGCCGCTAATCAATTCTTCCATGGCCTCCAAGATAACGTAGACAATCCTGGCAACCAGTTTGTTTTTCAGCCTGACCCCTCCTACCCTAGTGTGAAATGTGAGAAGCACACGAGCTCCCTCTGAAGGCACGGCATTCACCTGGGTAATCGATGCTCCACCTTCGGAGAGATTGGCGATTTGCCCTGTGATGATTGTATCTCCCCGCTCCATGGTGCAGGGGATGGAAACCTTCCAGCGGTAAAGTTGGCGCCTCTCCTGATTTCCAAGGTCAGCGGGGTTTTCTTCCCTCGTATTGTCCCTTGACAAGATTCCTCGTTCTAAGTGGACTGAATCATCGTTCGAGAATACCTGCATTGTTTTTATGGCTCCTCTTAGTTTTCTCGCCTCTTCAGTTCATCGCACTGCTTGGCTGATTGGTCCAACCGACGCTAATGGATTACCCCGTAAGCCGGATCGCGAAAAACAGGAGTCAGCTTCGACCTGACCTCCTCTGGCGACCCCTGAAATTCCACGCCAAATGAGCCAACTTGCCCGTCTTCCATGATCTCCCAGACAGTGTGGACGACTCTGCAAGTGAGCTTGGCTTTCAGCGTGATCTTTCCGCTTTGGGTTTGAAATGTAACAACGACTTTAGCACCCTCGGGAGGGACGGCACTCACCGGGCTTACCAGTGCCTCACCGAAGGAGGGGTTACTGATTTGCCCTGCGATTTCGTAGCCCTTCCATTCCACGATACAA
>JACZQL010000397.1 GCA_022545745.1 Deltaproteobacteria bacterium
GCAGCAAAACTACTTTGCCAAATTCTCCTTTATTGGTGCCAACGACGCAACGGCTGCTTGGGTGGAAGCGGGAAGGGTAGACGCTGGAGCCCTTAATTTCTTGGTCTGGGACAAACTGGTTCAAAGCAAGAAAGTCGACATCAGCAAGGTTGTGGTGTTTTGGACCACTCCTCCGTACGTGGATTACGTTTGGACTATTAGGGGTGGCATTGACCAAGATTTGGTCAATAAAATCTCCAAGGCTTTTCTTAACCTTGATTACAGAAATCCTGTGCACAGAAAGCTTCTCAAGCTACACCGAACCAAAGGTTATATCCCAGCTAAGGATTCTGAATGGAAGGGCATCGAGAAGGCAGCCATAGTGGCAGGGTTACTGAAAGTAAACTGAGGCTGGGTTAAATCGTGCATCAATATCGTCTGGAGCGTATCGCTAAGGTCTTTGGACGGCGTCAGATTGCTGTTAACGACATCAGTCTGGAAGTCAAAAGCGGAGAGAGAGTGGCCCTGATTGGACCCAGCGGGGCCGGAAAGACCACCCTTTTTCGCATGCTCAACTGTACGTTGAGGCCCTCTTCGGGAAAGCTATGGATCAACGGGGATGAAGCCGGAAACCTACACGGTGGGAAGCTGCGAGAAGTTCGGCGAAAGATAGGAACCATTTATCAACAGCATAATCTTGTCCCGCGCCTGAAAGTCGTGCACAACGTCCTCTGTGGTCAGCTTGGTTGCTGGTCTTTGTTGCGTTCCATCGCTTCTCTCATCAGGCCTGTCGATATGGAATTGGCATACGGTGCGCTCAAGAAGGTTGGCATTGAGGAAAAGATCTTCAGCCGGACCGATGAGCTCTCGGGAGGCCAGCAACAGCGGGTCGCCATTGCGCGCGTTCTCGTGCAGAATCCAGAAGTCATCCTTGCGGACGAGCCGGTCTCTTCGGTGGATCCCTCTCTGGCCTCAACCATTGTCAGGTTGCTGATTGACATCAGTCAGAGTACAGGCAAAACCCTCATGGTCAACCTGCATAGCATTGACTTGGCCCTCTCGTACTTCCCGCGTATCATAGGCATCAAAAACGGTAGCCCCCTCTTCGATCTCACCCCTGATCAGGTCAACGAAAGTTTGCTCAATGACCTTTATTCGGGACACCTTCCAGAGAACGGGCAAGAACTGCTTCCGGACAAAACGTCTAACCTCCGCGTTTGCAGCTAACCCCGATCCGACAAAAATAATCAAGGCATATGCGATCCTGGGCTGATGTTACACGAATTGCACACGTATCGCCCCTAGGTTCGTAACTACACTCATGGTGATTTGCCGATTCATGATACGAACAGCTCTTCGCCACGCTCCAATGCTCATCAGGGCCGATTTCTCGGGCTGATTAATGTCGGATCGGGGTTAATAAGGGTGTTAAATTATTTTAGGCCCTTGGGTGTCTAAAGGCAAAGAAATTGCATGAAATCCAAGAAGACGGAACGACGGTTAGTATCCATTGGAGAACCGCAGCAGGTATTTCTCTGGAATATTAATTTCGCTGTCTTTGAACTTAGAGTTATCATAGAATGTAATGAATAGGTTGCATCCATGGTAAACAGTATCGTCGAGCTTTCCGGCCATATCATTGACTCCCTGATCCTTCCTAAGGTCTTGGACCTAATCACTGCACTGGGAGGAGAGTTTGAGATTCTCGAAGTCCAGGTGGGCCATCGCCGTACCGATCGAAGTTACGCAAAGATTACCATTGAGGGCCGGAACCGAGAGGTCCTTGACCACATTTTGGCCAAAATTAAGGAGCATGGTGCCCTACCCGTAGAGGAGAGAAGTGAGCCGGTCGAGCTAGCTCCAGCGCCAATGGACGGGGTCTTTCCTGAGAATTTTTACGCCACCACGAATCTGCTCACCCAAGTCAGATTCAATGATCAATGGCTCGATGTCCAGTCTCCGGAGATGGACTGTGGGATTCGTGTTGATCGCGGCCGAGCCGAAGCAGAGACCATTCCCATACACAGGGTTAAAAAAGGGGATTCTATCGTGGTGGGTCATCGTGGAGTCAAGGTCCTCCCTGTGGAGCGTCAGATATCCCGTGAGGTCTTCGAATTTATGTCGAGCCCGGTGTCCACTGAGAGGCCTAAGGGTCTTTTAATCCGGGAAATTGCCGAATCCATGAAAAAACTGCGCCGCGATGGCGGGAAGGTCTTGGTGGTAGCGGGCCCAGGGTTGGTTCATACGGGTGCGTCTCAATATATCGCCCAAATGATCGATAGGGGGTATATCCATGTGCTGTTTGCCGGGAATGGGCTTGCGGTTCATGACATAGAGGCCGCACTTTATGGGACGTCCCTGGGGGTCTATTTGGATAAAAAGATCCGTGCCGCCGAGGGGCACGAGCACCACCTGTGGGCGATCAACCGAATCCGCAGGGCAGGTGGGATTCGGCAGGCCGTTGAGCAGGGTATACTCACCCAGGGTATATTCTATAGCTGTGTGAAGAAAGGTATCGATTTTCTGCTGGCAGGATCCATTCGTGATGACGGTCCTCTCCCGGATGTGGTGACGGATACCCTGAAGGCACAAGAGCTCATGAGAGAAAAGGTACGAGGGGTAAGCCTTGCCTTGATGATGGCCACCACCCTTCATGCTATTGCCACTGGCAATTTGCTTCCGGCCACCGTAAAGACTGTCTGCGTTGACATCAACCCCGCAGTGGTCACGAAGCTGACGGACCGCGGTACCTTTCAGGCCATTGGACTGGTGACGGACGTGGAATCATTTTTAAGAGAGCTATGCCAATATCTATGTGAAGAGAGAAAGACCGGATCTGGAAAGGCTAGAGGCGAAAGTAAAAAGCAAAAAGCTAAAAGTTAAAGGGCAAATTGTACGCAGCACCTTGCGTTTAGCGGAATTTAGCTATGCGACTGCTGATGTGTCCTCCCATTTACTATGGGATCGAATATGAGATTAACCCTTGGATGAGGCGCACTCAACCCAGTGATCCTGATTTAGCCAAAAAGCAATGGAGATTGCTTTCCCGGCTCCTGCAAGATCAGCTGGAGGTGGAAGTGGCGTTGGCGGAGCCCATTCCGGGGCTGCCCGACATGGTTTTCACTGCCAACGCAGGATTGGTTTGGCAGAAAAA
>JACZQL010000398.1 GCA_022545745.1 Deltaproteobacteria bacterium
AAAGAGCAATGCCAAGGAGGCATCCTTCGCCTGGTCCGGAGTGAAGGCCAATATCTGCTCGGGCAAAATACCACCTGGCCCCCCGGTGGCAAACTTCTCAAAGATTTGATCCTTGACCGCTTCCAGACCACCCACCTTGGCAACCACAATAATCGTAAAGCCGAGGGTCCCTAGCAACATTATGAAAAACTGCACGATATCGGTAGCCACAACGCTTCTCAATCCCCCCGTTGCCGAATAAAGTGTCGTGACAAGGACCATCAGTCCTATGGAAATCAGGTTGGCTGCCGATTTGACCCAAACCTCTGGATCGTTGGCCGGGCCAACGGTCAACGGAACCCCCACCCATTTCATTAGATCGACAACGGGCTGAAAGACCCCTGACGGCAACCAAAGGTCCCAAAGGAGAAAGGGTTCGGCGATCTTGGCGGCGGCGAATAGCACCCAGGCAAGAACGGTACAGTTGAAGATGGTACCGAAATAAACGGCCTTGACTCCTCGCAGGACGGCGGCCGATTTATCTCCATAACGTACCTCAGAGAGTTCTGCATCGGTGATGACTCCGGCCCGGCGCCAACTTGAGGCTAGGACGAATCCCATGAGCAAAAATGCCAGGGCATAAATCCATAATTGCCACAGCGCAAATATCCCAGCCGTCGCGATAACCCCTGTCACTAGCAAGGGGGTGTCAGCCGCGAACTGAGTGGCCGCCATGCTCAGCCCCGCCTTCCATCCGGGGAGACTGCGTCCTGCCAGAAAATATTCTTCTATGTTTTTGGAAGCCTGACCTCGGTTTTTAAGGCCTGAACTGATGGCGTAGATGACAAACAGGGCGATAATACCCACATCGATCCAACCCATTGAATCCCTCAGACACCGGAGAGGAAAAGAAGTTGGCCCATGGGACGAGCAGTGTCAGGATGTCCAAACGCCTTTTGGATCATATTTTCTCACCGCGGCAATCTCATCCATCGAAGGCGGAGTGGTTTCTTGAATGTCCTCTGCATTTTTAAGGGGCCAGGCAGTTTCCCGTTGGATCTCCTGGACCGTGACACCAGGGTGGGTGGAGCTGAGAACCATTTCGCGACTCGTGGGATCAAATGAAAAGATTCCTAGGCTCGTAATGACTCGACTCGGTCCACCTCCCCTGAGCCCCCGCTTTTGTCGCCAATCATAACCGTCACCGTATCCCGGTGAGGTCATAAAGTGGACCTTAGGGGGAAATCGACGTCTCTCATGATTCATGATGATGATGCAACGGCCCGCCAGGGTAGCAATGTCCGCTGCCCCTCCGCTGCCCGGTAGCCTTGTGTTCTTGTCACCGTCCACCACCCAATGGGTGTTCAAGTTACCGAATCGATCCACCTCGGCTCCCCCGATAAACCCCAATTCAACGCGCCCGCTCTGCAGTAGCCCCATGACGTCCAATACACCGCCACAGTAAAGGGAACGAGCCACGTTCGGAGGGTCACTTATTGTATAAATCGGTTTCTGTGCGGGCCAATCCCGTATCACTCCATTTTCAAAGATCCCAATGGCCCCGGGTGCATATAGTTCTTTTGCCACTGCGAAGCCCAGCATGGGAAGGCGCATGCCCACAAAGACCTTTTCTCCGTCGCGAATCTCGCGGGCAGCGGCCACAACCATCAGTTCCTTTCGAGTGTAATTCATCATTTTTCGTGGTTCCCCTCACAAACATCACATGCTGAAATTCACTGAGGGAGACAACAGGTCTCGAGCAGGCTTTAGCTTTTCCACCCGCTCTATTCCAAGGTGATCGAGATAGTCCTTGTGTCCCTTGACTCCGTAAACCCATGTTTCCAGCCAGTTCAGAAAACCGTCTCGGCTACGCGAGTGTTTGTGATAATCAAAATAAAAGATATCGTCTCTTCTTGCATACCCCTGAGTGGGTGACGGGTGTGAACCAAAAGGAAGGTGAACAACCCTGGAGACAAGGAAACCAGGGATGATGGTCCGATTGGGGTCACTTAGGATATGCTCGTGGTTAACGATTTCCTCACAGGTAAGGATCACCCTTTTCGCGGCCAACGCCGCCTCCTGGATGACTCCCAAGTTACCCCAGGCATGTGCGTTGCCATCTGAATCGGCGCGGTGTACGTGAAGAATCGCCACGTCCGGAACAATGGCCCCCACGGCTAAGAGCTCTTCACCGCTAAACGGACATGCCACGGTTCGAAAATGGGACCCTTGACCAAAGTCGCTGCCCCGCACCGTGCTGGTGGGAAGAAAGGGTAGACCCATGGCCGCCGCCTTGAGGCCCAGACCCAAAGTAAGATTCGAATGCTCCTCCATTTGCAGCGGATTGGGGATCCCTTCTTCCATGGCTCGTCTGAAGTTGTGGCCCAATCCCGCCGCCACGTTTCCTACCCAAGCCGCAATGACTTTTTTTACACAGCCCGCTCCTATGAGTTGGTCAAACTGGATATCGGAAATAGGAGCGATCAGGGTGAGTTCCCTTTTCTTCTGCCTGATTATTTCATAACCACTCGCAAATGGGATAAGGGATTCAAGGCTGCATCCCATGGCCACTACCATACCGTCTTTTACCTCTTGGGCAATGGCTTCCTTCAGGCCACACAGTTTGTCCATGGTCAGGTTCTACCTGTTCAAAGTTTTTTCTGCAAACATTCCTCTCATTTCATGAAGCCTCCACTGGTTTACGCCCGTGGTATCCTTCCTTTCTTCGGCGGAATCCGCCGAAGCACCCTCCTTCGCTTGCCCCGTGGAGTAGGTTCTCACTCGGAGGCTCTCGTCTCGACCGTGGGGAGTACTCCACGGGGCGAGCCGAGCTTCGGCCTTCGCCGACCGTAGTCGGCTATGGCCGACGAAGGTCGCAGGGTCCGATCATCGCATTCATCCATGGGCTTACGCCCATGGTCTTCTGCGAAGGCGGATAAAATTCTATGCGTAACCGAAATTACAACAGGGATAACAAGGAAAAGATTAGGGTGGATTGGATCTCTGTAACCTACGGAATTCGAATTTTTGAGTCGATCTACGTGATAATTTCTTTGTTCTCCCGGTGCGCATCGTTGTGGGAGCCAATATCGTTATTGCGCCGTTCATGATCTTACTTGCGCTTTTAAC
>JACZQL010000399.1 GCA_022545745.1 Deltaproteobacteria bacterium
AGGAAGGCCAGTTCCCTGAGTCTCTGGGAAAGGATGTCGAAACTGAAATCGCTGGTCTCAAAAATTTGCGCATCGGGTTTAAAGGTAATTCGGGTTCCTCTCTCCTTTGAGGTACCCACCTCCTTTAGCTCTCCCGTGGGGGCCCCACGTTGGTAGTGTTGTTGATAGACCTTGCCGTCCCGTTTGATTTGCAATTCCAGGTCTTCCGCCAATGCGTTGACCACGGACAATCCCACACCATGAAGTCCACCAGATACTTTGTAAGCGCCCTTATCGAATTTGCCCCCAGCGTGCAATTTGGTAAGGACCACCTGTGCGGCAGGTATTTTCTCGGTAGCGTGCATGTCGACAGGGATCCCCCTGCCGTTGTCGATAACCGTGACACTGTTGTCAATATGAATCGTGACATGGATATAGTCACACTGACCGGCCATGGCCTCATCGATGGAGTTGTCCACGACCTCGTAGACTAGATGGTGGAGGCCCCTCTCGGCGGTATCTCCGATGTACATACCGGGCCTTTTTCTTACCGCCTCCAGCCCCTCAAGCACCCTAATTTTATCCGCTTTATAGTCGGACTGGGGTTGCGGTTTTGATTCTGCCATATTATGTTGGAATAGTTTTAAAAACTGTTGGTGAGTCTTGCACTTAGGCTACTTTTTCAACAGTTAAATTATAGCGAGAATGCAATGAAAAGTAAAGCGAAATAGAAATGTTTTAGCAGATTGAGATGGCGAGAATTGATAGATTAGAATGTTGTTTTAATTTTAGAAATCCATGCATTTTTGCGCTGGCCTTAGCGTGCATCGCGGTAAAATCGCTTGAGGTAAAATGGCGACACGCCAGCCAGGAAGAGAAGCCTCAGCGCCCACATCTTCAAGACCGTCAGCCAAACCCCCTCCTTTTGCCACCTCCGTGATGAGGTAACAACCTCAGTCCTAAGACAAGCCACCTTACCTTGCCGCTTCAGGGCCCGGGAAAAGGCGATGTCTTCCATCAAGGGGAGATCGGGAAATCCCCCTAACCCTCGGAAAACCTCACGGCGCACAAATATTGCCTGGTCCCCAGTAGCAACCTTGGTCCATCGGGAACGGAGGTTGATCAGCCTACCAATCATTTGAAATTTCCAGCTAGTGGCATCCAGCTTCACATCAAAGCGCCCTCCCACACACCGGGAGTCCTGCATCGCCGAGCGAATATCTGTGACCGCGCTGGCAGGGAGCCGGGTGTCGGCGTGGAGAAAAAGGAGGATCTCCCCCCTGGCGATCTCGGCCCCGCGGTTCATTTGCCGTGACCTAGGACTCGGAGATGAGGCGAGCACGGCCTGGGTCCCTGCCACTATTTCCCGTGTGTGATCCGTGCTACCTCCATCCACCACAATGACCTCCTCGATAGCCAGGGGGGCTAGGGATTCTAGGGTTGCGGCAATGGCCCTTTCTTCATTGAGTACCGGCACGATAATTGAGATTCGCATCCTCTGAGCCCACTAGCAGGGTGTTGAAAAACCCTGTTCACAGGCCGGTCAAAAAGGTCCCAGGTGCGAGGCGCGCGAGAAATCGACGAGCGGAGACGTACTTAGGCAGTACGTTGCAGTGACTCCGCTTGGAGCGGGAATGATTCCCGCAGCGATCGAGCGCAACTATCCTAAACGCCTGCTTAGGGCAGGCTGGTGGCAGATGGGCCTTTTTCAACGGTCTGTTAGAAAGATAAACCTTCATACTGACCAACCGCTGGTCACCACCGGCCAATCTTTACCCGTAGGGGTCAGATTGGCCCAATTTGAGGAATGCCAGTCCTCAACGAGTGGTTGATGGTAGCGATCTTCCGCCAGCAGCGGATGGGAGACGGGTACGGATTCCGGCTCGGTTGGATCAGGCACGGGAAAGCCCCGTTTTGTGCCTCGCGCGGGTCCTTTTCATGGATGACAGGTCGATGCTCGTTACGAACAACCAGGACCGCTCTCCCCTAGGGGCAGCAGGAACCTCCCGGACTGCAGACATTGGGAGAGGTCTGGGTGACTTTGTAGTCTTTTCCCTTAGTTTCACTCGGTTGGCGCCTAATGTCCCGGCTACAGTCAAATGGCCCCGCCTTCTCCATGGGAATTTCTTCCCTGGGCGGGACCAGAATGAACTGATCCTGGTAAGGCGGCTTGGAGCAAATTTCATAGGTCTTGTCGCAAACAGCGATCCGCGCCCCCCGTGGGAAGGTATGCTTGTCGTCATCCACCACCTGCTTCCACGGGCCGCGGTAGATCACCGCGTGGTTCCTTTCTATGCAAGGCCCTTCCTTCCCTTTGTAGGCGGTCAGGGTGATCGAGCGAAACTCAATCCCTTGGACGGTCTGGTAGGGTTCCGATGGCATTTCCTCAACATGAATCCCATAAAAACCAAACGCTTCAAAAGCACTCACCAATTCCTCTTCCTGAAAGGCACCGGAGACACACCCGCTCCACAGAACCGGATCCTCTTTCATGGAATCTGGCACAGGCTCGTCGCTGACAATGTCCGAAATGGCAATCCTCCCCCCCCGCTTGAGGACACGGTACAGCTCAGAAAACAATTGCTTTTTATCTTCGGGCCGAACGAGATTGAGCACACAGTTCGAGACCACGACATCGATGGATTCATCAGGAATCATGGGCTGCTCACGGGAGAGCCTCTCTTCGAATTCCCTCAGTTCAAAGAGATCGGTGAGAGAGTGGACAGGGTTTGAACGTAAATACTGATCCACGAGATCGAGGTCCAGCCTGAGGTTTTGAATCCTACCGCGGCGAAATTCCACGTTGTGAAAGCCCAATCGTTCCCCAATAGAGACCTGATGCCGTTTTGCCAGGGCCAGCATTTCTTCGGTGAAATCCACTCCAATCACCCTACCCTGCTGGCCTACGATCTGGGAAATCATGTAGCTGGCCTTGCCACTGCCCGACCCGAGATCGAGGACGGTCTCCCCTTGCCGCACGTATCTCGAGGGGTCACCACAGCCGTAGTCCTTCTTTATAATCTCTTCAGGGATCACCTCCAGGAGTGAAGTGTCGTATTGGACAGGGACACACAAACCCACCTCTGCCTGATGAGCGGCCCCACCGTAACGTCGCTGC
>JACZQL010000400.1 GCA_022545745.1 Deltaproteobacteria bacterium
TTAAGGTGGGTATGGCCACCGCCAGAAGTGAAGAAGCCAACAGGGCTTGGGAAGACAGGATGACGTGGGCAGTGCCCATTGACAACGAAAGCAGTTACCGCTTTGAAATCAATTTGGCTCACCTGACCGGTGCCGATGCGAAGGCATATGAGATGAGCCGTCGAGAGTCCCTTGCGCAGGCAGGGAGCTTCGCCATTGAGCTGGGAGAAGCGGTATTATCCGGTAAGGTGGCCATTCATGAGCTTGACCCCAAACTGAGCACCTATGAGTTGTTTCGTGTGGAGAATTACGTGACGCAAGTCGGGCAGGGCCGGGCCTTAAGGCATCAAGTTCCCACCATTCACGAACAGAACCTGACCGGTCATGTGTCGGCCAAAATCGCTAGCTAAGAAAACCACCGCGTTCCCAATGTCCTCGGGCTCGGCAATACGCCCCAAGGGGATGGTGGCCACGCGTTGATCTAACTCTCCAGTGACCGTGTTTTGTTCCAGTGTTCGCTCGGTTCTCGTTGCTCCCGGTGCCACTGCGTTCACCCGAATGCCGTAGGGTCCCAGTTCTACTGCGACAGTCCGGGTAAACCCGATGATGCCTGCCTTGGCGGCGGAGTAAGGTGCTCGCCCTGGGGCGGGCGAGGCCCCCTGGCCCGATGATAGGCTTACGATGTTGCCGCGCCGCCGTTCCATCATATGGGGTATTACGGATCGAGAGCATAAAAAGGCGGCCTTAAGATTCAGATCTACCTGGGCGTCCCAGTCTTCCTCGCTCAATTCCCAGATAGGAGTCAACTTTGAACCGCCAGCCACATTCACCAGTACGTCCACTTGACCAAAGTCCTTGAAAACTCCTTGAACTCCTTGCTCCACCTCGACTCGGCGGGTGACGTTGCATGGGTAGTACGAGGCCTTTGTCCCTCCGCTGCGAAGTTCCTCCATAAGTTGCCGACCCTCGGTTTCTCTGATGTCAAAAAACGCAATCTGAGCACCACGTTTGGCGAACAGCTGTGCAATGGCGCGGCCTATTCCCATGGCTCCGCCAGAAATCAGCACCACCTGTTGATCAAAGTCGTTTAAAGTTAAAGGCATGGTTTGTTCTTTCATCTCAGGATAGTTAGACGAATGGTGGGAATTCTATACCCTGGAGTTCACTGCCTCAAGCCTCATGCTATGAGTGACAGCGGGCCCGTGTCGTCCTGTGGATCGGGTGAAATGAATTCAGGGAGAGTCAACTATCAGTAGAACGCTTTTTCCTCAACATATTCGGAAAGCCCCAAAAAAACTTCTGACGGTTGAGACGATTGATGCCTTCCTGTGTTGGGTCAGCCGGTTCGGTGAAGAAGGTAACCTCGTTATCATTGAACATGAAGCGATCCTCTTCGATCGCAGGATCCACGAGGAGCGGAAACATCTCACGGCTATTCCAGAAGTTGGACCATTTGACCGGGATTTTAGTATTCATGGTTCGATACTTCGAGAGCTTCTCAAGTTTCCAGCGTTTAAGCGCAATCCAGATGCGACCAAGCATATTCCACTCTATCCGCCCATGAACGAGGCCTTTATTAAACTCTTGGGGCAGAGGTTCGATATGTAAGTGGGTCATTTTTATTAGGTGTGAAGGGTTGTGTAAACAGTGAAAATACATTTTGTTCCAAGTCTCAATTTTCGTGGTCATGGACTTATGAGACGGTACAAATCTGAGATGAGGTTGTCCCTTAATGGACGTAGTAAAAATTGCGACCGGATGGAGATGGGTGTGCTTGTGCCTCAAACCACCAGGGGTGTCTCAAAGTGCGGCAGCTTGGCACGTTTTGTCACTCTATCTGTCTCCCTATCCCTCTAAAATCCGTTTATTTCCAAACACTTGTGTCGTTCATTCGTCAATCCAAGTTGGCATATTATTAGCTTATGTTTACTGCAAGGAGTTTGAGTCTATGTCCGTTTTAGATTTCACTGATTGGCTGTCAGGCTGCAAATGGCTCAGAGGGTTCCGTTCGAGTAAATCTAACGGGCGCACTGAGTCAGAGCCATTCTATCTTCGGTCGCTGGAGATCTCTGAAAAGAGATTTGGACCGGAGCACCCACAGGTGGCCCTTTCACTCGACCATCTGGCCGATCTATACCGGGCCCAGGGTAGGTACGATGAGGCGGAACCACTCTACCGGCGCGCCTTAAAGATTTCCGAAAAGGCCCTGGGGCCGGAGCACCCGCAAGTAGGTTTAATTTTGGAAGGTTATGCTCACCTGCTGTTAAACAAGAGGTGTTTCCGCGAGGCCAAGGAAGTGGGTACGCGCGCCATCAGTATCCGCATGAAACACGCCAAAGAAGAGCTGAGCAAGTAATTTTCAAAAAACAAATATCGGAACGGTTCGAATCAAGGGTTCCCACTGACAGTTTCTAGGGCACGGATAGTATAGACTCGAGCGAGGTGGGAGCGATATTCCGCTGACGCATTAATGTCATCCGCCACGTCCACTCCGTCGATCACTCGCGTCGACGCCTCTTCAATTAATCTTGAATCTATTTTTTTACCCTTTATCATTTTTTCTGCGCCGTCCGCCCGATAGGCCTTGTCTGTGATCCCTGTCAAGCCAATGCGAATGTCTTCGCAAATTCCCTCTTGGTCCGCCTTTAAACACACCGCTACGCCAACGATGGCGAAGCCCTCTGCCCGCTTGGCCGCCTTGAGATACGCTGTCTTAACCCGCTCCATAACCGGGACTCGGATTTCAGTGATAATTTCCTCAGGGGATAGCGCAGTGGCGAGCATGGTAATAAAAAAATCCTGCGCTTTGACCCATCGCTCCCTGCCCGGACCTACCAATTTTACTTCCGCATCCAGGGCCAAGATGGCAGCTGGCAAATCCGCCGCTGGGTCGGCATGAGCCAAGGCACCACCTAGAGTCCCTTGATTCCGTACTTGTACATCGGCAACCAGGTTTGCCGTTTGAGGCAATAGGGGGCAACTGGACTTGAGTAGCTCAGACCCTTCCAGCTGGCTGTAGGTCGTCCCAGCCCCAATTGCAATATTACCGCCTTCGAGGCGAATCCGGTCCAACTGAGGGACTCGTCCGATATCGATGACCACCT
>JACZQL010000401.1 GCA_022545745.1 Deltaproteobacteria bacterium
CATCTGTCCATTCTGCCGCTTCCCTCACCATTTTGTAGCACGGGTCGCAGGGGTCGTTACGGACTCGAGCCCTGTGACAGATCCGGCAAGTCTTCTGCAGCCAGCCTTTGACACGCTCTGGCAGGCGTGTGGATTTGAGCAGAGTCCGAGCTACGATACCGAAGGCAAGTGGAGGAAAACATAACAGTGGCTTATGTCCGCCTTTTGTCCGTATGCTGGTGCAGACAGGCCGCAAAAGCTGCCAAGCACGCAGCTGGGGCGTTAAGAGACGCGCCCACACGCTCCTGCGCGACCATACGGGTCCGTATATGCTGGGATGGGGTCCCCGGCCAACGGGTTTCAACCGGGGAATAGACAAGCGGGAAAAACGTTCCGGTTTTGTGCCAACTTCAGGTAGCAATCCTTAACACTGGGTGATAAGGGGCAAATGTAAAAGGCTTAAATTTTATAGTGCTTATCACTCTTTATCACTTGGTAACTTTGGCTTTGGGGCTTTCGGACGGGGGTTCGATTCCCCCCGCCTCCACCATTTAACTGGTTGATTTTCTGATGCGATAGGTAGCGTCCCCGCCCTATCCTTTGCGCTCATAGATTTCCTTTGCCATGACTAGCGCCTCCGTCTGAAACTCTACAGGCCTCGATAGACGTCCGATCTGTGGCCTATTCTTACGATCAAAACAAGCAAGCTCTTTTCGCGGATCTGGTAAATAATCCGGTAGTCCCCGACCCGTAAACGGTATATGTCCTCTTCACTGCTTAGCTTCTTTATGCTTTGTGGCCGTGGATTCTCCGCTAGAGAGTCAATCCGGCGGCCAAGCCGGATTTGCAAAGACATCTCCAAACCCCTAAATTGCCGGTCTGCCCTCGGTGTGAACTCTATCCGGTAGGCCAACTAAAGCCCCAGGTCTTTTTTTATCTTCTGCCAGGACACAGTCCCTTTTTTCTTCGTCTCCAGAAGAGCGACATGAGCTTCCTCCAGGTCGATCCGATCTTCAAGGGCCTCGAGTAGCTTTACGTCCTCTATGGGGACCACGGCCACGATCTCCTTTCCCCGGCGGGTAAGGATAATCCGCTCCTTTCCGAAAGCGGCTCTATTGATAATCTCTGAGAACTGAGCCCGCGCATCAACTGTGTTGACTTGTCCCATATCCGCTTGACCTCCATTTCTGTCCGAAATGTACATTTCAGCCAATATGTTGTCAAGAGGGAATGTCATTCAATCGGAAAGAATTACTATGGGGCGGGACTCTAAAAATTTCACGAGGTCTGTTCTCTTGATAATGACCCTGCGGCCTACCTTATGGGCCTTTAGCTCCCGCTTGCGGATATAAAGGCGAATAGTAGAGGATCCAAGGCGAGAAACATCAGCAGCCTCTTTAATAGTGAGGTAGGCCCTACTTACCTCCGAGGGTTCTCCTCCTTCAGAACGACTCACTTTATATCCCAATTCTGTCCCAATATCGAAAAAACAGTTCACTAATACACAGGTCGGCATCTCGCCTATCAGGAAAGATACAGAAAGATGGGTCTATGCACCAGTTGTCCGAGAAAAGCGTTTAAAGGTAGTCTTTGCAGGAGACACTACGGGATGGTGTTGGAGAGATATTATAGGCGAGTCAGTTAGGAGACACCAAATGGCAATAGTAGACAAGCAGGGAATGGTGACATTGCAAGAGCTGGTGGTTTCTTCCTTGGCACAGACCGACGCCTTGGCAAAACTCCTAATCGAGAAGAGCCTGATTATCGAGGCTGAGTTTATGCAAAAGCTATCGGCGGAAAGGGCGGGGTATCAGGAGATGTTGGGCCAGAAGAGGACATAGGAGCATGGGCCGAAGGTCAAGGTTGCCAAGAGACCACGTAAGGCAAGAGGGGCTTAGGCTGGAGCGCATTGTTGGGTTGCTATCGCCTACGTTCCCTTTGCTTTCGCCTAAGTAGATGCTTGAACAAGGGTTTTCTCGAACGCCTGTCCTCAGTCAATTTATACCACTCCAACAGCATTTTTGTCTTTTTTCCGGGATCACTCTCTTGTTCTGCTTGCTTTAATAAGCGTTCGGCTTTTTCTTCCTTTGCTTCCTTATCACGACTAGAGTTTTTACCCCACTGAAAACCGAACCAGAGGGCAAACCCTACGATCAAGAGAACCCAGACATCCATTAGCAACCTAACTATTGAGTGGACTGGTCGATCAACCTCGACTGTAGCTTTTCATGGTCAAGGCAAATCTTATAATCTTGCGTGGTGGTTAACAAGCACCCAAATTCATGAAATGCCCCCATTGACAGTCTTGATTGCAGGGTGGGAGAATCCTGTGCATGGCATATGCAAGCAACAACGGTATCCAGTCTAAGGGGCGATCCTTTAAGACTAGAAAGGAGGCGCGTGGATAAGTTTTACTGGCTCCTCTTTTCAGTTGTCGGATTGGCTCTGATAGGAGGCTGTGGACCTGTTTATAATTCTAGAGTTGTGTGGGTTGGTCCTGGGGCTGAGCAAGAAATTGCCCAAGTTAGATACCAATGCTTGCGAGATACCGGCGGGGAGCATTTAGTTACCGGCCCTGGAGAGCTGGGACGTATTGGTACGGGCAGGCCAGGCGAGCCAGATCCCACACTTTTTACTGAGTATCAGGCAAAGAAAACTCCTTTAGCGGTAATCCACTATAGGCGACTCCTCTTCATCAAGTGCATGGAGAGCAAGGGGTATAGGCTGGAACCTGTTGCTGGTGGGACCAAGGAACCGGTGGAAGAGATTCCGATCAATGTCACCTCCTCCAACTTTGACGAGCCTCCCAGTGAGATATGAGGCCCAAGGAGGGGAAGATGGATAATTTTAAGCCAGCCGCTCTTTACGATTCTTCGTGATGGTGTGCTGGCTTTTTATTTTGCAAATCTGGGGCAAGCAACTCGTCGAGGTGGTGAAACGGGCGGCAGTTATAAAAGATAATAAGTGGATGAGAGACACTCTTTAGCGGAAAGTCTAGGAGGCCAGAAATGCCGATTAGAAAAAGGAAAACTGTTCAAAGGAAGCGGTTAAAGAAGCCTTCGGAGCTGGAGAAAAGAAAGGCGGAGATTTCTA
>JACZQL010000402.1 GCA_022545745.1 Deltaproteobacteria bacterium
GCCCACCAGGTTGAAGCTTATAAGGGGCTGATCTTGGCGAGCTGGGATGTAAAAACGACTTCGCTCAGCGATTACCTAGGTGGGATGAAATGGTATCTTGACCTGTTTGTCGATCGCACGGACGGTGGCATGGAGGTAGTAGGACCTCCCCAGAGGTGGTTGGTAGATACGAATTGGAAGTTGGGATCCGGCAATTTTATTGGGGATGCATACCATGTCCATATGACCCACCAATACCGAATCGAGCTCGGAGGCACACCTGTCTCACCGCAGGGTTATCAGGTACACACGGAAAACGGTCATGGGTTGGGCCTAACCCATCCAGCCCCTGGAGCAACCAGCGAACCTTATTTTGGTTTGCCGAAAGAACTCTGGCCTCAGCTTGAGCGCCATCTCACCAAAGGGCAGCTCGAGGTTCTGAAGCCCCTAAGGAACGCCCATGGAACGGTCTTTCCCAACTTGAGCTTTTTGCATCCCGCCGGAACAAGGTCTCGTGAAGAGCAATTCACTGCCTATTTTACTCTCCGTCAATGGCAGCCCAAAGGGCCGGATAAAATCGAGATTTGGTCATGGTGCCTTATTGAGAAAGACTTGCCAGAGCGATGGCAAGAGGCCTCTAGAAGAGCCTACCTCCAGACCTTCGGTGTGGCCGGCACAACCGAGCAAGACGACACTGAAACCTGGGCGGATATCACTCAGGCAAACCGTGGAGCTATTGCACGTAGTGGTTTCTTTCATTACGGGATGGGATTGGGAACCGTTGAACCGCTGAAGGATTGGCCCGGCCCCGGCACGGCTTATCCAACCTCTTGGATAGAAGCAAACGAACGTGCAATGTTTGAACGTTGGCTGGAGCTTATGACTCAAGCATAAGGGCTATGCCACTTATCAGTTGGGATCACGGTAAGGAACTCTCTGAATGGAAGAAGCAAAGACCATAGGACTCAACGATCCTCCCTATTCTGAAATCGTGGACTTCCTCTATAAAGAGGCTGAGCTTATGGATGAAGGTCGCCTCTCGGATTGGCTGGAACTGATGACGGAGGATTTGCTTTACCGTATGCCCATGCGAGTGAATCGAGGACGGGGAGAGCAGCCGGATTATTCCCATGAAACGGAGATTTTCTGCGATGACCTTCCTTCATTGCGGTTGCGCATTGATCGATTGTCCACCGGTTATGCCTGGGCAGAGGACCCACCCTCAAGGACCCGTCATGTGGTGTCCAACGTCCGGGTGATTGCAACCTCCAATCCCGATGAGTTCGATGTTCGAAGTTATATCTTGGTTTACCGCAACAGAGGCAACTCCCCACAAGGAGATCTTTTCAGCGGGAAACGTCAAGACCTGCTAAGAAACGTCAACGGTCATTGGCGCTTGGCCAAGAGAACGATCCTGCTCGATCAAGCCGTCGTGGGATCGAGGAACCTCTCCATATTCTTTTAGCCTCCGAAAGGAGAAGACGATGCTGACAGCAAGAGACCTCAGAGGAATTTGTGTGTTGGTTCCCACGCCCTGCAAAGAGGGCTCAGACAAATGGGATGCCACTGATTCCGTCGACCTCGAAGAGACAGCGCGCATGACCGAGAGCCTCATTCAGGCCGGTATTGGATGCCTCGCGGCATGCGGTACCACCGGCGAATGCGCCGCCCTTTTGTGGGAGGAAAAAAGAGCCTTCATCGATACGATAGTTCAGGTCAACCGAAAACGAGTTCCTGTTTTCGCAGGCGCCACTGCCCTAGGCACCAAAGAGGTCGTCAGACAGATGAAAGGCTTAAAAGACGTCGGAGCCGACGGCGCCTTTGTCGGCCTGCCCCTCTGGCAAACCCCGACCCTCGAGAACTCCGTTCAATTCTATGCCGACCTGAGCGAAGCGGTACCCGATATGGCCATCATGATTTACTCCAACGCGCTGTTTTTTAAATCTTCGTTCCCCACGGCCTTCTGGGCTGGGGTGGCCAAAAATGCCCCAACGGTGATTACAACCAAGGTTACCTATGGAATCGGAACTCTGTTGGAAGACATGAGGGTCGCAGGCCACCAGATTAATTTCATGCCAGGTCAAAACAATATTTTTCCAGCGTACAAGATGGCACGTACGAAGATAACAGCCTGCTGGTCCACTTCAGCAGCCATGGGGCCTGAGCCTGTGGTGGCACTGATGGAAGCCATTCAGAAGGATGATGAAAAACGGGTGGATGCCATCTGGGAGGATATGCGATCTGTACCTCCCTTCTTCCCTCCCGGGGCAGTGCCCCAGTTTGCTCAGTATAACGCCCAGGCCGAGAAATGGCGGTTCAATGCCGCTGGCTTTGTAAAATGTGGACCCTCAAGGGCACCTTACCGCGACCTCCCGGATAACTGGAAAAAACATGCAGAACTCCATGGCAAGGGTTGGGCTGAGCTGAGAAAGAAGTATATGAAGGGTTGAGCCGCCTACTACAAACCAAAGAAACGAGCAGCGTTCTCACCCAGGAGCTTCTTTTTGATCTGGTCTGGGAGATCAGTCCGATTCCGCCAACGGGAGACGTAGGTCTCCTCAGCCGAAGGGTCGCCGTGGGGAAAGTCCGATGAGCACATGAGCCCATCCTCCCCCAGATGTTTCAAAAGATAGTCGAAATCCTCATCCCCTTCGCAGTTAACAAAGACACGGCCTTCTCGAAACAATTCCTCAGCGTCGCGGTAGTACTCCCGGTCAAACCCCGTACCAAAGGTAGGTCGCCGGCTTTCTCCGCTTAAGACCGATAGTGGCTTTGCACGGCGGCGCAGCTGCTTGATCGCATAGGGGACCCACTCCGAGCCGCTCTCAAGAAAACCGAATCGAAGCTGCGGAAAACGGGTGGGCAGGCCGGCACCCATGGTGAAGGTAAATCCCCATATAACGGGGATCGTGGCCGAGACGGCTTCCGAAGGGCAGAACCATTGGTTGTTGTTTCTCTTTTGGGTGTGCAGGGTTCGCGTTTTCTTGAACGACTACTTCGAGCATCTACGACGACATCCTGATACACTGATCGTTCGGTTCCTGGGTTTCATGCTGTTAAGATGTACACACGTACAGTACGATTCGTAAT
>JACZQL010000403.1 GCA_022545745.1 Deltaproteobacteria bacterium
AGGCGGACCATGGGGATAAGGCAGAGTAAAAAAACCACCACCTTGATTGGGGTCACATACTTCACGTGTCTGCTTTGGGGGCGGGCTAACCCCGATCCGACGAAAATAAGTAAGGCATTTGCGATCCTGGGCTGATGTCACACGATTTGCCCACGTATCCACCTAAGGTTCGTAACTACACTCATCGTGAGTTGCCGACCCTTCGAGAACCTCAGGGCCATGAGCTTGCCCTTCGAGAACCACATGGTTCGAGTACCTCACCATGACCCTGAGCATGGTCGAAGGGTCAGGGCCGGACTTCGAGTGAGCTTGTCGAATCGGTTCATGATAAAACAGCTCTTCGCCACGATCCCATGCTCATCAGGGCCGATTTCTTGGGCTAATAAATGTCGGATCGGGGCTAATAGTAAGCGGCCAGGTCCATACCTTTATACAAAGGCGCCACCTGATCGGCATACCCATTGAACATGAGTGTCTTGCGCTTGCGAAATTCACCGATCCGGCGCTCGCGGGCTTGACTCCAGCGGGGATGATTCACCGTAGGATTCACGTTGGAATAAAAGCCATACTCCCTGGGCGACGCCTTCATCCAAGCGGTCATGGGTTGTTTCTCCACAAAACGAATTCGCACAATGGACTTGATGCTCTTGAATCCATACTTCCAAGGGACCACCAAACGGATGGGCGCACCATTCTGGTTGGGAAGAACCTGGCCGTAGAGGCCCACGGCAAGGATCGCCAACGGATGCATGGCCTCATCCAGTCGCAGTCCCTCCACATAGGGCCAATCCAGGACCCCTCTTCGCTGACCGGGCATCTGATCAGGGTCGAAGAGAGTTGTAAATTCCACATACTTGGCCTTAGAGGTTGGTTCCACCTTCTTGATAAAGGCGTTCAGCGGAAAACCCACCCAAGGAATCACCATGGACCAGGCTTCGACGCAGCGCAAACGATAAATGCGTTCTTCCAGGGGGCTCATCTTTATCAGCTCGTCGATGTCGAATACCTTCTCCCGCTTGATCTCCCCCTCCACAGCCACGGTCCAGGGACGGGTCACGAGGCTCTTTGCATATTTGGCAGGAGAATATTTATCGGTACCGAATTCATAGAAGTTGTTATAGTGGGTGATGTCCTTGAAGGGGGTCTTTACTTCGTCTGTACTGAAGGGGCTCTTCCGCACCCCGTCGAGCGTCGCACCGGAGGGCCCTTTTTCAGACGGCACTGTAACCGCGGGGAGAACCAATCCGGTGGCCACTGCAGCCGCAGTCACGGAGGCACCCATCAGGAATTGGCGGCGATTGAGATAAACCTTTTTATCGGTAATCTCGCTTCCCTTGATATCGCTAGGTCTTTTGATCAACATGGTTATCACCTCAAATGCCAACCTATTCTGTTGGCCCTTTAGAATTCATCCAGCAGACGACGAATCAGTGATTCCGTCATGGCATAGCCCCCTTCGCCAAACCTTGTGTGACGCACGATCCCTTTCTTATCAATCAGATGAAGCGTGGGCCAGTAGCGTGTCCCGTACCGCTTCCAGGTTGCGAAGTCATTATCGATAGCTACGGGATAAGAGATCCCCAGTTGAGCACAAGCTGCCTCCACCTTCTTTAGAGGTCTTTCCCAGAAAAACTCTGGCGAGTGGATGCCTATCACAACCAGGCCTTGAGCACCGAAACGCTTATACCAATCCACCAACCTGGGGATCGTACGTTTGCAATTGATTCAGCCATAGGTCCAAAATTGCAAGAGGACCACATTGCCACGGAGATCCGCCATTTCAAGCGCCGCAGAGTTAATCCAGACACTGTTGTGGATCTCTGGAGCAGGCTTGCCGATCAGCCTCGCTTCCACACTGGGCAACGCAAGGTGGAGCCCGAGTATAATAAAAAAGAATGTTTGCGGATAAAATTTCCAGCCTCTAAACATGCCCAACTCTGTTAATCTGGCCATTTTTACTTGTCCTTCAAAGTCGGCCAGTTCTTATTGGCTTTGACAATATAGCCAGGAATATCCTTCTCCCATATCCTCGCCACACCCGGACTCAAGTTGAGATAGAGCTTGCCTGCGACTATTTTCCACGCCTTTGGATCGATGTCCGCAGTGATTCCCTGGCTTACTGCATAAGCACAGTATCCGCCATATTGAGGGGAGTATCTCTCGGGATTTTTAGCAAAAAGCGCTAGGTTCTCTGCACTGGAAAAGTACCATCTGGCTCCCATCCATTCAGATTCGTACTTCTTGCTTCCCTTGACAGGTTTACCCTCGGTGAAGTATGCAACCGCGTCGTAGCCTTTCAGTGTCACCCCCGGAGCATGGTTGACGGGGGGGACAGCATGGGCTGGCGAGAGGGCGAGAAGAAGACCCACCAGGAGTGAAAAGGCAATGAAACCCTTGGTAAGGTTATTTTCTAGTATTGAAATGGACATGACATTTACCTTTCCTCTGATGTTACAAGATTTTATGAGCAAAGACAGCCTTATCCTCCTAAACCACTTGGCCACAAATTCACCCCGATCCGACATTAATCAGGCCAAGAAATCAACTCTGATGAACCTGCGATCTGAACAAAAAGCTGTTTGTACAGTGGATCCGGAATTCACCTTTAGTTTACTTTCAGACCTGTGATCAATATGTCGGCAACTCTCGCACCGTCTGTCCAAGATTCCATACGGGTTGAGTCTTTTTGTCGGATCGGGGTTCATAGCTTTTCTCCAACGCGGTCTCTAGGTCGGACATGGTTGCGCACTACCACCTGTAGCATCCATCGCCCCCGGGAGCCCCTGGAGCGCAGCCTGCTGATGGAACACTCCATGACCCTCGCCGCCTCCTGGTAACTCAGCGCCTCGATGTCCACGAGTATGAGGGCCAGACGGTTCTCCTCAGGCAACTCCTTGATAGCACTCTCCACCTCCCGATCTCTGAACTCAGAGATAGACAGGTTTTGCGGGGTGCCTTCCTCCCTCTTCATCCCCCGTTCCACCCTAAACCCATCATAATGATCGAGCTTTTTCCAATTTATTATCTCCGGTTCCCCTACCCTTTTCCGATAACGGTGAATGAA
>JACZQL010000404.1 GCA_022545745.1 Deltaproteobacteria bacterium
TGGACCCAACGGTTTTGTCACGCGTTTTCGCGTTGACCGTAATGAATTTTTGTTAATTTATTATATTCTCCTCTGGGATTCCCACAGCGGCCCATCGGCTCCCGCTGAGGTCAGGCCCCCACGCCAAAATACCCCTCAACGAGCATGCCGAAAAATCCTTGACATTCCACCTGACTCAGACGAAAATTAAGCGAAAACCTCACCAAGTCGATAAATGGAAGAGAAACAACCGCCAATCCACGGCCGGGGTGCCAGTGAGAACCCGCCCAATCGGTTCGAAACCCTTTGGTTTGCCCCCGATCACGCCCAATCCGACCCCGAGGATCCCATACCCAACACTCACTTTCTCAAGGACACATCGCATTCCATTATAACAACCAACGACAGCCCCGACGTAGGTTTCGATGCAAGCATCAATCCTTACAGGGGCTGTGAGCATGGGTGCATCTATTGCTACGCGCGCCCCACCCATGAATATTTAGGCTTTTCCGCAGGTCTCGACTTCGAAACAAATATCCTCGTAAAGGAAGCCGCTCCAGAACTTCTCCGACAGGAACTCTCATCGAAACACTGGAGACCACAAGTCCTCGCCATCAGTGGCGTGACAGACCCATATCAACCGGTTGAGCGACACCTCGGGCTCACGCGAAGTTGTCTAAAAGTACTGGTCGAGTTCCGAAACCCAGTAGTAATAATTACCAAAAACCATCTTGTGACACGGGACCTTGACCTGTTAAGAGAGCTAACACAGCATCACGCAACCGCCGTTTTCCTGTCCATCACGACACTTGACAGAAATTTGACACGTATCATGGAACCTCGCGCCTCGCAGCCGAATCGACGCCTCGAGGCAATTCGGATTCTCAGTCAAGCCGGTGTCCCCACTGGTGTCATGATCGCCCCGGTGATCCCTGGACTCACCGACCACGAATTGCCTTCAATTATTAAAGCGGCGACGGAGGCTGGAGCAGAATCTGCAAGTTACGTGATCTTGAGGCTACCCCATGCTGTCAAGAACCTATTCGAGCGGTGGTTGACTCAGCATTTTCCCGAGAGAAAAGAAAAGGTAATGAACCGGATCCGGGCGATTCGCAGCGGTCAGCTGAATGATCCTAGATTCAAGACGCGGATGAAAGGCGAAGGGATTTTTGCCGACCAGGTAGCCTTGCTTTTCTCTACGGCCTGCCGCAGGGCGGGGATATCGAGCAGTCGCCCAAGGCTTTCTACGGCGGCATTTAAGCGGCCCCTAAAAGACCAGCTACAGCTTTTCAGTTAGAGTGGAAGCACCAGCGGCAGGCCTCTGCCGACACCAGGGAACTCCACGGTATAATTTAACCCACCCAAGAACTCTGCCACCAATCGGAAGACGGGTTCCTCAGACTTGCGGAGTCTTTCCACAGGAAGGATTCTGCAGGAAAAATCCAGCAATTTGCAACCACGGCTGGAGATCCGCCGAGAGGGAACCTGAACTCATCTTGATGAATCCCGATTTTTGGCTTTGCTTGTCCTTTTTTGTCATTCACCCTGTTCAATAAGGAGACTGAACCCCAACTCACTTCACTGGGATCTCTTAATTTACCAATAGTTAATGGGTCAATGAGACTTGGTATATTTTTAGCTTTCCAATAACCCCTGATGACTTTCTGTGGATAGTGCTATTTTAAGCCAAACTAAAGGGGTCCATGATGGGAAAGTACAGATCGATATTCTTGATTCCAGCGGTTTTCCTCCTCCACCTGCTATTTTTACACGTGCCACCCGCTTTCACCGAAAGTGAGGGTCCCCTGACCGAACAGATCCGAACAACGGTAGAGAAGGTCCTTTTTATACTCGGAAATTCCTCTCTGGTCGAAGATTCTGACGGTAAGAAGAAAAACCCGGAAGCTATGGCCAAATACCGAGCTGACTTGCGTAAGGCCATCTTCCCCCAATTTGACGTTCCAGAGATGGCCAAGCGCTCTCTAGGACTCAATTGGCGCCCCCGCACCCCAGCGGAGAAGAAGGAGTTTGTGGACCTTTTTTCCCACCTTCTTGAGGACTTCTTCAGCGACAAACTCAAGTCCTTTGAAGACGAAGAGTTTGTTTATTCAGGTGAAATCAAAGATGGCGACTATGCGAAGGTCGAAACGATGATCGTCACAAAGGAAGGAAAAGAGATCTCCATCGACTACAGGTTGCATCTCGTAGACGAGAATTGGAAGGTTTACGATATGGTCATTGAAAATGTCAGTCTAGTAAAGAATTATCGCTCCCAGTTCAACCGAATCATCACCAAATCGTCCTACCAAGACCTAGTTCGCAGGATTCGGAAGATAACCAACAAATAGTCATCCCGTTAATCGATCTAACTTCGCGGCGGAGCGCATTGTTTACGTCACCTCCTCGGCCCGAAGGGTTTTGTCACGTCAAAAAACACTGCCCCACTTTCGCTTGAAGCTAGAGTCGGTAGAGAACTGATACCTGCGTTTGAAGGGAAAGGCTTCGGTTTCTGAACCTTCAGTGAAGTTGTCTGACGGGGTTAAGAGTTAACCTATCATCTCTGTATGGGCTCAGCATTTCATTTATCGACTGAGGGACATTATAAGCATAAGAGTTTTCTTCAAAGCCGCCTTTGCCTCTTCGGCAGCCTTCTTTGCCTCTGCGGCAGAGGCCGTTGCTTCTTCCGCAGCCAACTGAGCCTTCATGATTGCTGCATCGGGGCTCTTCGCGGTAGCATTCGCCCGTAGTGTAGCCCGATTGGCCTTAGCAGCTGCAGCCTTCGCATCTCGTACCGCTGCCTTCATCTGTTTTATCATTTCCTTCGCTTCAGTTGTGGCGTGGTGAGAATCCCTGACCGCTAAATTGACGGCCCCCCTATTCAGGCCAGTAGGAATGGCGCTATCGACGGCAGCACAGCCAGATGCGGCCAGGGCAGTTAGAATTGCCCCCAGTCCCAGCCGTATAAGCCCTCCTTTTTGTTGTAGCCTCATTAGACCTTCCTCCTTTTTCCAGCGCTACGGAATTGCTCCCCCTAGTGACAGAATGTACCTTAAAATGACGTAAAGTTCCCCATGGC
>JACZQL010000009.1 GCA_022545745.1 Deltaproteobacteria bacterium
TTGTCAATCTCCACCACCAAAGGACACCCGAATCAGCCTGCAACGTAATGTAGAAAATTCGGGGGGGGGGACCTAAACTTGATTTCACAAGGTGACACCATTAGGATCAATGCCAATCTTGAATCCTCTTAGCGGGAGGTGAGCCGATGCTTCTCATTAACAATCAGGAGGTCGCATCAAGGTGAGGGCTACGGAAGATGAAATGCTCAGGGGTCTGAATTCATAGCCACCCACCGAAAGGACCACCCCGACAACGCGAACAACCCAAGCCATTAAAGGAGAACTTGACCATGGTGCGTCTCAACTTGCTGTGTTTCCTAGCTCTGCTCTTCCTTGCAATACCCGAAGGATCGGCGGGCGAAAAAGGTGATTTGACCCAACTGCGTGAGGTCCGCATTGTTGTAGAGGATTCCAACAGCCATATGAGAGAGATGGGTCTAACTGGGGAGGCCATAAAAAAACAAGTTGTGGGTCTTTTGCTGGGAAAACTACCACGTGTTGCCATAAACGACTCGGCCAAGCCGTATGTCTACGTTAATGTCAATGTCTTGTATGGCACCATAGAAAGTCGCAAGAGGTATTACTTCGGCAACGTTAACGTCCAGGTCAAACAGCCGGTCATCAAGAAAAACACCGGCCAGGAGATCACTGCCTCCGTATGGGGACTTTCCCACGTTGTCACGGGTCCACCTAACAATGCGTCGGGCCACGTTCGGAGTTCTATTGAGACCATTTTAAAAAGCCTCGCGGCCGACTGGTATCAGGATAATCCGTCAAATTAAGAACAGACTCTGTGGTCTCTCTTGTTTCACGGATCGTGATAGTTGAACTCGTTGTGTTGGATGGTGTTGATAAATACGAGGGATAGAGGCCGCCCCCTGCCCTGCGCCAACTCAAGCAAATTAGCAATCGCCTTGGCCCTGGGATAAAAGGACCGATACTCCATCTGCTCGTACGCTTTTCTTTCCGGAAGGCGCTCTCCGAAGATGATGCCAGCATGATCGACGATCAAGTTTTGCGGCAGACCTTGAGCCAGTGGAAGCCCTTGGCCTGCATTGTTTCCGATGAGCACATAATCCACTGAATCGCCCAACTCTTTGAGCGCACTCACGATTCCCTGCAATGAAACCTCATCCCAGGTTTTCATCTCGATCTTCGTTTGCTCGGCTGTCAAAAGAACCGGGGGACCTTGAGGGACCTGGTATTGCCCCTTGAGTTCAGTGACACGGGTCCAGGGGAGCGGCGGACTTAAGACAAAATGACCCACCGTCACCTCGTTATCCAAGATTAAAGCTACAAACTGATCGGCCAATATTCGAGAAATTTCAGTTCCAAGGGACATGGTGGTCACTCCAACCCAACCGGTGCGGACTCCTTTAAGCCTCTTACCACAATCAACAAGCTAAAATCAAAAACTTAAAATCTTATTTTGCAGTCAGATTTTATCCCAACATCAGAAATCTAAAATCAAAAATCTAAAATCATATTCTTGCTTTTGCCTATTTTTCTTTACCTTACTCTATTGGATTATCTCGATGCCACTTGGCAGCAAAGTCGGTTATGATCAGGTCTAGGGTCTCCTTGACCTGGGCAGCAGCCATTCTTCATTCAACCCTAACATCGTCTCCTTGCGGTCCAGATCTTCCACCACAAGGGTGACCCCCTGTAACTGGGCTAATTCGGTAGCTTGTCCAGCCGCTTTCGCTGGCCCCGCCAGAAAAAGCAAGACAAAGAAATTAATCAGCAATAATCGGCACATTGAGTGATCCTCCCAAAATCCCTCGGATTCTCCACCCCAGGGTCAAGGCTGTCAAAACGCGAATTATCCTCAATAAATGGTCGGAATTTTAGCATCTTAGCTCTGAGGGGCGTTTCTTATCCACAGGTTGAAATAAAAGTCGTTATTGGATAGCCTCTGTTCCAAAGTGGAGGGTCGAGACACAACTAAAGAGAACGCTCCCGAGACCCTTGGCGGTCAGGTACCGGTTGACCGCCATGATGCAGCGGACCATCAGATCGCTGGTCTGGATGAGGGTTTCGGTGATGACCAGATCGGAGGTCAAGCTTCATTCCTTGGGGAGGAACCCCAGGTCGTAGACCAGACACCCGACGGGCGACTCGCGGACAGCCATTGGGGGGACCCCTCTCCAAACCATCCCTCCACAATGGTAGATCCTTATGCTGTGATCCATGACACACGTTCTTCCCTGGCTGGCATCTTGCCTTATGCCGTAACGATCTTCACGGCCGCGTTCCTCCTCTTCCAGGTACAACCCCTGATCGCGAAGTATATCTTGCCCTGGTTCGGCGGCGGGCCGACGGTTTGGACCACCTGCATATTGTTTTTCCAGGTATTGCTCCTTGGTGGATACAGTTACGCTCATTTCAGCGTCCAGCGCTTCGGGCCTCGGGTCCAGGTATTGCTGCACGGTGCGCTCTTGTTGGCAGCGCTCCTTCAGCTGCCGATTATACCCGACGGGGATTGGAAGCCCCTCTCCTCGGCCGCGCCCACCTGGCACATCCTGCTTCTGCTCGGCGTGACTATCGGTCTTCCGTACTTTGTACTCTCTTCCACCACCCCGCTGATGCAGGCCTGGTTCAGCCAGGCACACCCGGGGGTATCTCCCTACCGGCTCTACGCACTATCCAACACGGGCTCCTTACTGGCCCTGCTGAGCTACCCATTGGTATTCGAGCCGATGCTCTCTAGAGGCGCTCAAGCCATGTTCTGGGCCATAGGTTTTGGGATCTTTGTCGTTGCCTCATTCATCTGCTTCCACGCGGCGTGGCGACGGAGCTCCGCGGAACCCGCAACTGGCGTCAACACCTCTGCACCCGAGGAGGCAATCCGGCGCCCAACCCTCGGGACACGTACCCTCTGGCTGGTGCTCCCGGCCTGTGCCGCCGTACTGCTTCTGGCAGTGACCAATCAGATCACCATGGATTTCGTCGTGGTCCCCTTTCTCTGGGTGCTGCCTCTGTCCCTTTATCTGCTGACCTTTATCTTGAGCTTTGAGGGCGAGCGCTGGTATTCCCGCTTGGTCTTCGTAACGGCGCTTCTGCCGTCCCTCCTTGCTGCCCTGGTTATACTCTTAGGGCAGGAGCAGGTGGGTGTCATCTCGCAGGTCGTGGTCTTCTCCATTGTACTTTTCGTCTGCTGCATGATCTGCCATGGCGAGCTGAGTCGACTGAAGCCGAATCCCAGGTATCTGACCGACTACTACCTGATGATCGCCCTGGGTGGCGCCCTGGGTGGTGGCTTCGTTACTCTCGTCGCGCCGTTGATCTTCGTCGATTATCTGGAACTCCACGTGGGCCTACTTGGTACCGGTGTTCTATGCTTCATCGCCCTCTACGCTGACCAGGGCTCCTGGTTCCATCGAAAGGACCTGTCGTGGGGCGCGATCCCATTGATCCTTGCGTTTCTCGTGGTCGCTGGGTTGTTCGTCGTCCAGGCGAGGGAACCGAACCAGTCGGCCATCGCCCGGACGCGGAACTTCTACGGCATCCTCACGGTGCGCCAATTATCCCCCGGCTCTCCTGATGAGCATCTTGAACTCCTCCATGGCCGGGTTCGCCACGGGACACAGTTCACTGCACTGGAGAAGAGCCGTCTGGCAACGGGCTACTATACCGCTGACAGCGGTGCGGGTCTGGCACTGCAACATTTCCCGCGAAAACGCCAGCGTCGGATCGGTCTTGTGGGCTTGGGAGCAGGGACCCTCGTTTCCTACACCCGTCGGGGGGATACAGTGAGAATCTACGAAATCAACCCGGAAATCCGTCGCATGGCCGAGTCCTATTTTACCTACCTGGAGGATTCCCAAGCCGAAATCGAGATCGTTATGGGAGATGCCCGCTTGTCCATGGAGCGGGACCCGCCCCAAGAGTTCGACATCCTGTTGCTCGACGCCTTCTCAGGGGACGCCATCCCCGTGCACCTGTTGACCATAGAGGCCTTTAAGGTCTATCTCCGCCACCTTAAACCCGATGGTGTGATCGCCCTGTTGATTGACACAGAGCATCTCAATTTCGACGCCGTGATCGGCCGTCTTGCGGCCCATCTTGGCCTCGAGTCCATTAGAATCGAAACCCAGCCGGGCTCCGATGAGGATTGGGGCGCTAACTGGATACTCCTCGCACGGGATGGGGAGTTTCTTGCGTCGCCGCCCCTGGCAGAGGCGGCCGCCACGGAACGCGCAAGCTACGACCACGTGAGGCTGTGGACCGACGACTACACCAGTCTTCTGCCGCTCATTGAGTTCGATTGATCAGGGAGTCTTTATGACGCTACGGTACACAGGCAATTGCAAGTTTGAGAATTCTTATTTCCAAGGTGGGGTAGATCGATGATTTACATCTTTACTTTCATTCTGGCGTTTTGCAGTATGGCCTACGAGCTTCTGCTGGGCCAATCCCTGTCCGCCTTTCTGGGCAACACGGTGCTCCGCTACAGTGTCACCATCGGGCTGTACATGCTCTCCATGGGAATTGGATCCCTGATGGCGGAAGGGAGATTTGTGAAAAGTCCCGTCACGGCCCTGCTCAAGATCGAGCTCTTGTTGACCGTCACCGGCGGCTTTTCCGTCATTGCACTCCTCGTCATTGACTCCGCGGGACTGCCCCCGTTACTCTTCTCGGCCCTTGCCCATTCCCTGATCATTATCATTGGGATCTTTACCGGCTTCGAGATCCCGTTGCTCATGCACTTGAAGAACCTCGAGACAAAGCAGTCCGAAAGCACAGTCCTAGGCGTGGATTACCTTGGAGCGTTCTTCGGCACCGTGGTCTTCGCCTTCGTGTTCTATCCCATTGTGGGACTCATCCCCACGGCATTCTTCGTGGCGACCCTGAATGCGGCGGTTGGGGTTGCGTTGTTGACCCAGACAAGCAAGGTCCAATCCCATGAGCACAGACAGTACCGTGCCTTGATTGCCGTACAGTCAGTTCTGCTGATCGTCCTGGTGGCTTGCCTTTCGACCGCTAGCACGATAAACGAGCTTTTCTTGAGGCAATATCTCGAATCGTGAGGAGATAAGATGAAGAAGAGAGCTGACTTTGGCAAACATTACCTGATTGATCTGCGTGATTGCGATCCGGAGATCATCAAATCCGTGGATCCCACCAGGGAAATCGTCCTGCGCGCTGCCAAGGAGTGCGGGGCAACGATCTTGGACGATTATTTTCACCAGTTTCAGCCCATCGGCGTGAGCGGGGTGGTGTTGATCGCGGAATCCCACATCAGCGTCCATACCTGGCCCGAGAACGGCTTTGCGGCCGCCGACATTTTTACCTGTGGTGAGATGAAGCCCCAAGTGGCCATCGACATAATGCGGGAGGGCTTCCGGGCCAAAGAGACGACCATGAAGGTCAAGGTCGTCGTGAGGGGTCAGCTCGATGGTGACTGATCGAACCTCGTACAGCGCCGCTTCCTCGAGCGCGTCCGTGGTGAGCGTGTACATCCTGTCCCTGATCCTCTCCGCTTGCAGCCTGTTGTACGAGTTGCTCATCGCGCAGACGTTGACCCTCATCGCAGGCAACATGGTGATCTGGTACAGCCTCACCGTGGGCATTTACCTGGCGGCCATGGGTGTGGGCGCGATCGTCTACGGATCACCAGACCGATCCCGGGACTGGGGCCGCCTCTTTCGGGTCGAGATTATGCTCAGCCTGATCGGCGCGTCCGCGGTAATCCTGCTGAACTTCGCCCATTCCACCTACCTTATGTTTGAGTCGGTCCCCACCACCGAGAGCATTGCAACGTTTGCCTTCTTTGGATTCTCCTTCACCCTCACTTTTTTGATCGGAATCCTCACCGGCATGGAACTGCCGCTCCTCATCTATCTCGGTAACGACGTTGCGGGCGGAAGAAATGTGACGAACCGGGTACTCGGTTGGGATTATATTGGGGCCCTGGCAGCCGGGGTCACGTTTCCCCTCTACCTGGTCCCGTTTCTGGAATTGCACACCATCGGATTTCTGATTGCCGCTCTCAATTTGCTGGTGGCGGTCTATATTCTGTGGCGATTTCTTGCCAGGGCACCGGGTGTCATATTCAAGACAGTAGGCAGCGTCGCCTTCGGCGTGGCACTTTTCCTTGGCTATATCGCCAGCCCGCAAATTGAACAGTTCTTTTTGAAAAAGTACTATTATTACCCCGATTCGTTCACCGGCCTCGGCGCCCTTTTTGATTCCATGGACGACATGCCGCGGGTCTTTCGCGAGAGCTCACCCTACCAAAAGATCGACATCGTCTACATTCCGAACAACAGCGACGATTTCATTGAGACCTATTCGACGAAGTTCGCCTTAAATGATTTAATACCGGACAACTACTTTCTGTTCCTCAACGGAGATTTTCAGTTTGCCTCCAATCACGAGGAACTCTATCACGAGTGGTTCGCCCATGTCCCCATCATCATCAACGGCAAGGTGCCTAAACGCGTTCTAGTCTTGGGGGGTGGCGACGGCCTGATTCATCGGGAACTTCTCAAGTACAATGAGGTTGAAAGCATCACCCACGTGGACATCGATCGAAATTTGGTGGCCCTTGCCATGACTCACCCTGTCCTCACGGCCATCAACGAGAATTCTTTCGACGATCCTCGCGTGCTCACCATCTTTGGCGATGCATTTCAGTACCTTCGTGAATATACGGGTGAGCCCTATGATGCCATTTACATGGATTTCCCGGACGTCAAAGACTACAACCTCTCCAAGCTATACAGCCGCGAGTTCTACCACTTCGTGAGAATACGCCTGAAAGACGACGGGTTTGCGGCCCTCGATACCCCGGACGTTTATTACGGCACACCGGACGGAACCAACGGCCTCCCTCGGAAGCATCGCGGCGGCTGGCTGATCCATTCCAATACCATGCGACTCGCCGGCTTCAAGACCATCCTTCCCTTCTACTCGATTCTGGAGATCGATAATCCCACGGCCTACGAGAGGCTTGCAGGTCAAGACCCTCAGGCGGGGACGGGGGAGGACACGGATTGGAGGACTGATTACATCAAAGAGTTCAGCGAGGATATGCAGCAGGGGTTTACGATGCTCCGCAAAGATGAAAGGTACGGACCGTTCAAATACATTGATTTTGGGATCGAGTTGTATGTCTTGAACGAAAAGCGCTTTAAGCTCTCTCACCCCGACCCACCCAAACCCACGGGTCAAGTGGACTTCAGCAAAATTAACTCCATACTTCGCCCCACCTTACCCGACGGGATGATGTGGTACATCCGCAGCGCGTGGTAGCTACCCCGACTGCGTATACTACCCTGACCGGAAATCGAAATTCTAAAATCCAAAATCTAAAATCAAATTACTCGCTTTTTACTTTTTACTTGTGTCAGGTGTTTCCGCTGCGGCGTTATTACCAGCGATGTACCCCTGGCACGCGCATCGGGCCAGACCATGTTGATTGAACCCACCCGCCGACTCGCCACCACAGTAAAGGCCAGGGATGACCTGCCCATTCATTTCCATCACCTGGCACTTCGCGTTGATCCGAAGGCCATTGCGCGAATCATGGACCAGTGGCGTAGCCCAGGCGGCATAATAGGGTGGGGTCTCGAACTTGTATTTGGGCGTGGGCTTGCCAAAGTCCGAGTCCGTCCCCGAGTCCACAAAGGTGTTGTATCGGGTCACGGTCGCTTGCAGGGTCGCGCCATCCATCGGTGCTGCCTGATACCGGTTCTTGATAGCGGCAGCAAGGTCCGTTAGCGTGCCTGCGCTGAAGAACCAGCCGTCTGGATCCACATACGGTGGAGTTACTTTCCATCCCTCCCGTCCCATTGCGTCCGAATCGAAGATGGCCCATACCGGACCGGCGGAGTAATCAGGGGGTGCTGAAGCCTCGTTCATCGCCACGGCGGCATTGAAGAAGTTGTACCGGGTTGCGTCATAGTTGATATTAGCGGCATTGTGATAACTGGCCGGGGTGTATGGATTGATGTCATTATACATATTTCCAGTTGGGTAATCGCCTTTCGTCTCATCATAGAACCTCCGGCCCACCTGGTTTACCAGAATCAAGTCATGCCAGTCCTTGACACTCAGGCCCGTGGCACGGACGAGAGGAAATATGGGGCTGGCGAGATCCCAGGTGGAATAATTGTACTGACAGCCGATGGCCCTCTTAACTCTGATATTATCACCGTTTTCTAGGGTTTGATTCGCCAAACCCCACAGGGATGCCCCAATGGCCATGGCCGCGAGCTCTCCGCTGCCGTCTTGAAAGGAATAGGGTTCACCTGCGACCTGGTACACCTCGGTCAACCTGGGGTCGAACATGCGGCGGAAATTCACATTGCTGGTACTGCCCCCTGTGGCGAGGATGACGGCCTTTTGCGCGCGGATGCTCACACTTGCGTTGGTATTGCTGATGTTGCCGTCGGTGCGATAGCTCTGTAGAGGGGTCGTCTCGCCTGGGAGTATCCTCGGCGTGTACTGCGCTGTAATCCCAAGAACCCTTCCTGTGGCAGGTCCCGAGTTGCCCTCCCTGATAATGCTCGTCATTTTATGGTTCAGCAGGAATTGCACACCCTTCTTCCTCGCACTTGCCTCCAGAGACCTGATGAGACCCGTCCCGGGTCTATTATTCGGACTCGCCAGGCCTGCCCCCTCCGTCCAGATGGAATGGTTTTCTCTGGGGGCAGAGTTCCCCGTTGAGTGCGCGCCCTGGTTGTCCGGGGCCTGATCCTTAAATTTCACACCGTTGGCCACCAAAAATTCGTAGGTCTGAGCGCAATTGTCGGCAAAGGCACGGATGACAGCCCTGTCATTATATCGATAGTTAGCGGACCCGTTAGGTTCCACAACAGACCAGTCGGTCAGATCAGAGAATACGAGGTCCGGCGAATCCACGATCCCGTACTTCTTCTGTGCACTCGTGCCGCCACCTAGGGCCGTATTTCCCCCGCTCACAATCGCGTGGCCGCCGATATCATAATTTGCCTCCACCACAATCACCGACGCCCCGCTGTCAATGGCTGCAATGGCAGCAGGGAGTCCCGCGCCCCCTGAACCCACAACGACCACATCCGCCACTAAATCCCAACTTGTTTGTTCTCGTTCCATGGTGTCTACCTCCTGTGATCGGAGTCCGAGCATCAGGCCTCGCGCCTAATGCCCCTTCCCCTTTTTCGCTTTTCTCCTTTTACCTTATTGCTTTATTACTTTGTACCCGTTCCAGCTTTTTTTGCTTTTTTTCTTTGCCCCATTTGCTTCCCTCAGCTTTTTTTACTTTTACCTTTTACCCTTTTCCCCCATGGTTGGACATTCCCCCCAGCGGAAGGTAATCTTAAAAGATAGCAGTGCCCGCACCCTTTCGCGTGAAACTCTCGATTATCATTCCGGCCTACAACGAAGAAAAGCTTATCGCAAGCTCCCTTTCGAGTATTCAGAAGGCCTTGGTCCCGGCGGTTCGGCTCGGCTACGACCCCGAGCTCATCGTCGTGGACAATAACTCCGATGACCGTACCGCCGAATTGGCCGCTCGGTTCGGTGCACGAGTCGTATTCGAGCCCATACATCAGATCTCCCGAGTCCGAAATACCGGGGCAAGTGCTGCCAATGGGGATTGGCTGATTTTCATCGATGCCGATTGTTGGCCGGAGGCGGCTTTGATCAACGATGTTCTGGACTGCATCCGGGATCAAGGCGTGATGGGCGGCGGAAGTGTCCTGAAGATGGAGGACATGCCATTCCTTTTTAACCTTATGATTGGCCTTTGGAACGGGCTGTCCAGGCTCTTTCGTTGGGCGGCGGGCTCATTCATCTTTTGCCGGGCCGATGCCTTCCGGGACATAGGAGGCTTCAGCCTCGAATATTTCGTGGCGGAGGAGATCGACTTCAGCGTTCGAGCGAAACGTTGGGCTCGAGAGCGGGGCAAACGCTTCACTATTCTACACCGCCACCCGCTGATGACCTCCGGGCGTAAATTTCATCTTTATAGTCGCGGCGAGAGATTCAGGACTTTATGGGAGCTCCTCCGCCGTCCGCGTCGGTTCATGCGAGACCGGCGCCTCTGTTACTTGTGGTACGATGGCCGACGATAGTGTCTGACCGGGATTGAATATTCACTTTCACGCTCTGCAACGCAAAGTCGGCACTTCCGGGGATTCCTCAGTGAAAAAATTTGTCATTTCACTGGCCCAATGAGCTCCATGGCTAGCCCCCGTAGATCGAGAACCCTTAAAAATCAACACGTTGCAGGTAGGCATTCATATTGCGTTACAAAAGCTCCTTATGAACAAAAAATTACTCATAGTTGAAGACGATGAGGCCTTGCTCAAGATTCTCCAGCTGCTACTGGAGAATTCCTACGACATTACCGTGACAATGAACGGCAAGCAGGGGTTGGAAGTTCTCAAGGATACCAAGCCCGATCTGATCGTCGTCATGTTCATCGTCAAAGCCTCAGCCTGCTCGACTCTCGGTTGGGTCGTATCCTTTAGACAAATTGCCCCTCACGCGCTCAGGTTGCAAGTTAACCACGAAGAGCGCCTGCGTGCCCCCGAGGCGCGTCGGTTCGTAGGGTTTCATTACGTCAATCAGTGCCCGCGCGCCGCGGCGGGTGACGGCGAATCTGACGATCGATTCAAGGATCGAAACCGAGGCCATCGACCTGGAATATCTGGCCTCGGTGCTCGAGGAGAAGATGCGCCAGAATGCGGCGCTGGGCCGGTCGGTCCTGCACCGGCTGGACGACCGGCTGGTAATCTCACTGCCGAGCGACGTGTTCTT
>JACZQL010000405.1 GCA_022545745.1 Deltaproteobacteria bacterium
TTCGGGTGGACAATGGGGTGAGGATCTCTCACTTCGTTCTTTTTGTAATGGATGAGGATGGTATTTGGCGGATCAAATTCTTCTAAGGGGGCTATCCATGCAACGCTACCGATTCTTGTTGTTGATCTTAATAGTTCTGTGGGGGCTTTTGCTTGTAGCATGTTCTAGTTCTAGGGGAGTGGCCTACCATGGAAAAGTAGTCGATGCAGAAACGGGTGAGCCTATAGAGGGGGCTGTTGTGGTAGTGGCATGGCACAAGAAGCCCTTCCTTGCTATGGACAGCCCCCAATATTTCCACAACGCCAGGGAAGTGCTTACTGACGCTGAGGGGAAGTTTTCGGTCGATGCTTCTCCTGGAATTGACTGGAATCCTTTAACTTACATTCTGAAGGACCCCAGCATTGCTATTTTCAAGCCTGGGTACGGTCCCTTTCCTACCGGGCATGTAAAGGAGACGTCCATAGAGAAGACAAAGAAAGCGCTCCTTGAGATGGGAGCAGTGGTCAAGCTACCCAAGCTTAGGACCAAAGAGGAGATGAGGAAGGTCACCACCCCGGAAGATACGTGGTTCGCGCCGATCGTTCCCTACGAGCGGATACCGAACTTGGTAAGACTCATTAACATCCACATAAAAAATCTGGGCCTCCAGCCCATTGGCAAATTTTCCGATTAGAGAAAACTCGATGAGAAGAATTTTGCTGTTTATCCTTGTTTTCTGTCTGATTTTTAGCCTGCTTTCGTCGGCAAATCTAGCCAGGGGTTTTGACCTTAAGGCACATAGGGCTATCAGTGGACGTGCAGTTGAGCCTCAGATTTCGAATATTGACGACTTCCTCAAAGGGCAGTTAGGTCGAGAATTTCCCGCCGGAATCGAGCAGTCTATCAACGGCAAGAGAGTCCGAATCTGGATTGAAGAAGGTTCGCAGAACGAGGACTCCCCCCTGCCTCGCGTCCTGGCTCACTTCCACAATCCGACTCGAACCTGGGGTACAGCTGGGCTTGGAGTAATCTTTAGATCAGCAGTCATTTGGGCTCAAGACCGAGTGCAGACGGCTGACGGAAACCATTCCTGGCATGATGCCCGCCATTCCTATTACCAAGCCCTAACAAGTAGAATAAGGGAGGAGCGGGATCAAGCCTGGGCTGAGATGTTTGAGAACTTGGGCCATGTAATCCATCTTGTACAAGACTTGGCCACTCCAGCCCATACCCGAAATGACCCTCATATAGTCGGGGACGGTTTTCACACATGGGCGGAGAAAGACAGTAACCTCGCCATTATTTCCGGCATGGTCAGTCGGTCGTTCGATCCGTCAATTCTGAACCTAGATTCAAATCCCCTCGCGCCGGTCCCTATTGCGCGCATAATGGATACCGAGCGGTATCGTCTGACCGGGGTGCCGGAGGCGGGGGTTAATATCGGAATTGCCGAGTACTCCAACGCTAATTTCTTCAGCGACGACACCATCTTTTCTGCTGATTTCCCCTTTCCTAATGAGGATAGTATAGAGCTGGGTCCACCTGAGCCGGAGCCCAAGACAGAGGAACTTCGGCGATACTTTAAGAAGGTTGGCGATGGGGAAACCATCGATCACCTCGCGGTCCCAAGCGCCCTCTTTGAAACCCTCCAGGATGGTCTGGCAGAACAGGAGAAGGGGTTAGACGACAGGGTGTTTGAAGACTACGCCAGCCTATTGATCCCCCGTGCCATCGGTTACTCGGCAGGGTTGATCGACTACTTTTTCCGCGGCAGGATGAGCGTCACCAAATCAGAGAATCAACCTTCCAGCGACACCCTGGTGAACCTGAATGTCGCAAATGCTACTTCAGCCTCGGACTGGCCCGGTAACTCCGAGACTGACGTTGGTGGCTCGACCGGAAAAGTCCTCGCTGTAGCCTTTTCAAATGGTGTGGTGCTTGCTGTTTCGGCAGAGAAAGTTCTATCAACCCCCATCACACGTACCCCTCAAGAGTTTGAGTTTGACTTTAGCCCCACTTCTATCCCAGTGAATGCTGATTTGATGGTGGTTTATAGAGGTCCCCTCGGTTTGGAGGACGATGCAGTTATCGCCGATTCCGTGCTGACTTTGAAGGATGACTTTACCAGGACCGGTTTCGTCAATCTTGATTTGGGCTCAAACTGGGATGAGTGTGAGCCTATTTTCAACGAGCAAACTTTTGCACAATTTGGCCCTCCCGGAGAATTAGAAGTCGCGGCGTCTTCCGATACGGGACCCACGTTTCCGGGTGAACACGGCTATATTGTATGGGCCTCAAACGATTTTAGTGATGACCAGTCGTCAACAGCGACGGTGATAGATCGCACTGGGTTTGGCGACCCGCTAGACGACAACAGGGCGTATGTCGGTGGTCTTGGTGTCAGAATGTCAGGCACGATAACTGATTTCACAGGTTATGTAGCAGTTTGGTTTCAGCCACAGCTAGGCTCCACGCTGTTCTTCAAAGTGTATAAAGTCGTAGCTTGTAGCTTAAACAATAACATCTCATGTTGGACACAACTTGGGGCCGATATCTTTCCAATACCCGCTACAGATCAAGTGGTAAAGTTAGAAGCTAAAGATAATTTAATCACTGTAGATATTGACGGTGTAAACAAGTTCTCTATCTTAGATGCCGTACCTTTCTTTGGGGGAAAACCGGGTTTTGTTTCTTCTTCAAGCGGTGTTGATAGTGGCACTGAGTTTAACCGCAGAACATGGGACGATTGGATTGGAGGAGGCCCATTAGAAAACCCATAGGGAGGAGCAATGGTACTTGACAGTCTCGGTGTCAGGCTTGAGACTCGGGAAAGTCTGCGATAGTTACCCCATATGCCTCGCCCTCCACGAATCCATTTTCCCGGTGCCTTCTTTCACTCGGAAAGGGGACGTTGCAGGGTTCTACGGGTTTATTGACTTACGAGCAGTTTTTCCCAGCGGGCGGCCTCGTAAATCGTCGCAGGCTGGAGGACTAAGGCTCGTGCCACCAGTGGCCCACTGCGTCCTACCCATTCAATCCACAGACAGGCGACCCCGGCCCGGCCCTGACTGG
>JACZQL010000010.1 GCA_022545745.1 Deltaproteobacteria bacterium
CCTTTTTCCCATTGGCGTAGCAGGCGTTCCTGGGATCCCCTCGTGCTGGTTGTGTCACGATCCATGCGGCCGATCCTAGCGCCGGGGAAAAGGCGCAGAAGCTCTTCCTCCAGCTTTTCGGTTCCAAAGCCAATGGCAGACAGGGTCGAGTTGTTACATTCGGGACAGTGATCAGTCTCCGGCTTGCGAAAACCACAGTGGTGACAGAAAACACTATGCGCCTTCTGGTGCAGGGTCAGGCTGATACTGCAATGGGGACACCGCAGGACAAATCCACAGAGGCGGCACTGGAGAAAGTTGGCAAATCCGCGGCGGTTTAGGAAGATCAGGCTTTGCTGTCCGGATGCTTGGTTTGCCTGGAGCGCCTCCCTTAATTGGGGAGAGAAGAGACTGGTGGCTGGTGAGGAATGGCTGGGAGAGGGTTGTTGGTCCCGTGGCTGTACCCTGAGATCCACCATCTCCACCTGGGGAAGGGCCTTATCCTCTACTCTCCCGGTCAGCTCGAGCAGTTTATATCGGCCGAGACGACAGTTGTGAAAACTCTCCAGCGATGGAGTGGCAGAGCCCAGCAGCACGGGACAATCGGTGAGTTTGCCTCGTACCACTGCTAGGTCCCTCGCCTGGTAGCGAAGCCCCTCATCTTGCTTGTAGGACGAATCATGCTCCTCATCAACTATAATCAGCCCCAGGTCGGGCACCGGGGCAAAAAGTGCAGAGCGTGCCCCCACCACCACCGACACGTCTCCTTGGGTGATGCGCCACCACTGTGTAGAACGTTCCGTGGATGTGAGCGCGCTGTGGAGGATGCCAACTTGGCCTGGAAAGCGTTCCTTCAGACGATCTAACAGTTGGGGGGTCAGCGAGATCTCAGGGACCAATATCAAGCTGCGTTTCTTACGTCTCCAAGCCATTTCCATGGCCCGCATGTAAACCTCTGTCTTCCCGCTTCCCGTAACCCCAGACAGGAGGAAGGTTTCAAAACCGCCCCCCATCAATCTCTCCTCCATAGATTGAAGGGCTGAAGCCTGCTCACCGGTGAGGGCGAATCCAGGCAGGGGGCTCAACCTCACCTCCGGATCTCCGCCCGGCTCCTGAATCATCTCCCTTTTGCGGTTGGCTCGGAGCTTCTCTTCGATCTCTACCGCACCGGTGGAAACGAGGCGGCCCAGGGCCCGATAGAATCCCCCTCCGGGAAATAGGCGCGCCAAAGTCTTAAGCAGGATCCGTCTTCTCTTTGCCACTACCGCGAAGATCTCTTTTTCGAGCTTTCCATTCAGACTCGGGGATGGCTCTCGGAGGACCACCATTCTTTGACTCTCCAGCCGCAAAAGGGGAGGGAGAGCTGCGGACAAAACCTCGCCCACGGGAGCTATATAGTAGTTCGAGATCCAACGGCAGAGCTTTAGAATCGATGGGTCGAGGACGGGTCGATCATCAAGAACGGTCAGCACCTCCCGCACCTTCTCAAGGGAGGTTTCCTGAGCGAAATCAAACACTACCCCCGTAACCTTCCGTTTGCCCAGGGGGACCAAAACCCTCATTCCTACCTCTAGACGGCCCTGAAGGGCTGGCGGGACCTGGTAAAGGAGGGGTTCCTTGACCGGGGAGGGAATAACCACCTGAACAAACCCCTTTTCCACCTCTTGCATGTCTGCACTTTTATCCACTCAGATTGGGAAAAGCAATATGGAATCGGGTATTTGGCGGTCGCGAAAACCGTTGGTGAAGGGGAGTAAAGGAGGAGGATAAGTGAAGTATAAATAATAGATAATTATACTTAATTAAAGTAAAATTTCGGTTGACAAGGCAGGTGAGATTCCCGGATAATATTTAATTGTTGGTAGATCATACGGGCTTGCACGAATTCAAGGATGTCCAGGTGGATCACAAAAACAACCAGGTGAGACGAATCCGCGAATCCAAGATGCTGAGTAAGACGGAGTTGGCCCGATTGGCTGGAGTTTCCCCTCTCACCATTGACCGGATCGAAAAGGGGATGAGTTGCAGGCTGGAAACCCAGCGCAAGATCCTTCTGGCTCTAGGCCTTAAGATCAGTCAAAAAAACAGGGTGTTTAAACAAGATGGCATTTAGTCTTTTAGGCTTCAATCCCTTCCGACGAAGCGAAGGGTTTGTAGCTATCGACATAGGATCCAGTTCGATCAAGATGGTTGAGGCCGTGGGGGAGCGGAACGGTTACCGGTTGACCAGCCTGGGTGTTTTGCCCCTGCCCTCCACAGCCGTGCAGAACAACATGGTTCTGGAGCGCGATGTTGTGGCAGGGACCATCGAGAGTCTCATCCAATCAAACGGTGTCAAGTCGAAGAACGTCATTTGCTCAGTCCCAGGCAGAGCCGTCATCATTAAAAAAATCCAACTCCCGGCACAGAGGGAAGACGAACTCGATGCCAACGTTGAGTTCGAAGCCACCAACGTCATCCCGGAAAGCCTGGAAAACGTCAATCTCGATTATCAGATTCTGAACCTCCTGGGAGACGGAAGTCAGATGGAGGTCCTTTTGGTGGCGGTCAAAAAAGATATCGTCCAGAGCTATACGGATGCCATACAGGAAGCTGGACTCACTCCCGCTATCATGGATGTCGATTATTTTGCCTTGGAAAATATGTTTGAGATCAGCTATGAGACCAAGCTCGACGAGGTGATTAGCCTGATTCATATCGGGGCGCGCTACACGAGTATCAACATCCTCAAGAACGGGATCTCCACTTTTACGGGGGACCTCCCCACAGGGGGTGAGGTCTTTACCGAGAGCCTGATGCAGGAGCTCCAGATCTCCTATGACCAAGCTGAGACGCTGAAGGTCACGGGTCTACTGGAGGGGAAAAAAGGAGTGGATTTGGAAGTCCTTATGCAGCCAACGTGCATTGGTCTAGCCGAAGAAATTAGCCGTACCCTTAGCCTTTACGGGACAATGGCTGGAGAGGAAGGGATTCATAGTATTTATCTCAGTGGCGGTAGCGCCAAAGTGCCAGGTCTCTCTTCCGTTTTGTCAGAAAAGTTAGAGGTCCCTGTGCAGCTATCGGACCCGTTCAGCGGGTTCACCATAGCCAGGAATATTGACAGGGACTATCTCAGTGAGTCGGCCCTATCCCTGGCAGTGGGAGTAGGGCTTGCCATAAGAAGGCCGGGAGACAAATGATCCGCATCAACCTCCTTCCTGTCCGGGAACTGAAGGCAGAAGTTGCCCGGCGACAGGAACTAACCATTGGAGTGGTGTGCTTTGTGCTAACGGGCATTGCGATGGTTGCCTTTCACATAATCCAATCCTCGAGTTTATCCAGCCGTGAAAAGGAACTGGCAGGGCTGCGTAACGAGATCACGACATTGAACACCCAGGCCAAAGGGGTGACAAACCTAAAGAAAGAAATCGGGGTCCTCAAAGAAAAACTTAAAGTCATCGACGAGTTGGGCAAGAAAAAGACAGGTCCCGCAAGGGTCATGGAAAGTCTGTCCGCAGCCATGCCGCCGAGACTTTGGCTTACGGAGTTTAAGGAATCGGGAGGGAACTTGAGCATCACAGGCATGGCAGTGGACAACCAGACCATTGCCGGTTTTCTCAAGGCACTCGCGTCTTCTCCCTACTTTGAAAACGTGGAGTTGGGCGAGACCACCCAGGTGGAAAAGGCCAAACAACCCACTCTAAAGAAATTCGTCATGACGTCTAAGCTCCTCTACCGTTTACCCGATCCCACTCCATCAAAGAAAACAAACAGAAGGCGAGTCCGAAGACAACGGGGGAAACGGTGAAAGAGCTTATCGATCGAGTACTCCAGCTGCCCAAAGGGCAGAAAATTGGACTGCTGATTGGTCTCCTTTTGGTACTGGGGGCATTTTACCAAATGTTTCTTTACTCCCCACGGGCGATTCGGATCTCCCACCTCAAAGAAGAGATCGAGACTGCCCGAAACGACCGGACAAGAAAGAGAATGCTCACAGCCAACTTACCGAAACTCAAGCAAGAGAGCCAACAGCTCGAAGGTATGCTGAGGGAAGCGGTGTCTCAGCTTCCCGACAAGAAAGAGATCCCTGAGCTACTGAGCAGCATTTCAAGCAAGGCCAGCGAAGCCGGTCTACAGATCCTGACCTTTCGGCCCAGGGGAGAGAACCTCCGTGATTTCTATGCCGAGATACCGGTGGACATTGTGGTTCGAGGTGGGTTCCACAACGTAGTCAGGTTCTTCGAAGAGGTGGGAAAACTCAACCGGCTTGTGAATATACAAAACATTGGGATTCGAAATCCAGTGGTCAAAGACGGTAAAATCACGGTGGATACCTCGAGTCAAGCCACGACGTTCCGCTTCTTAGACAAGGCGGAAAGGAAGAGGATAGCAGCCCAGAAAAAAGCACAAAAGAAGTCGGGTAGAAGAAGAAGATAGGATGAGTAAACTGATCACAGCCATCCTACTCCTGAGCACCTTCCTGCTCCCGCCCAAGGGATGGAGCCAAGAGGGAATGGAGACCCCATCCAGCGCCGGAAGGGACATAAGTGCACTCAAAGAGACGGCCAAGACAAAGCTCAAAACGCTTGGGGGCAGAAGGTCGGTTCAGGTAGCAGAGGACCCCCTCGCCATGCCGTTACGCAAGCCCGAGAGGCCTGAGGGACCAAACGTGCGACGTTATTCATCCGCGGGGAAGCGTGATCCCTTCCGTCCTTTCATATTGGAACTCAGACCCAAGAGACGGCGGCGCGAGAATCTTTCTCCCCTGGAGCGAGTTGAGGTGAGTCAGCTAAAACTGGTGGGGATTATCTGGGACATCCCAGAACCCAGGGCCATGGTAGAGGATACCGCCGGCCTTGGCTATGTGATCAAGATCGGGACCCCCATCGGTCGCAACGATGGAACAGTCAAAGTGATTGCCCCAAAGGAGGTTGTGATCGAGGAAAATTTCTTCGATTTTTACGGTGCCAAAAAGTCTCGAGAGGTCAAATTAAGACTAGTCAATGAATAAACAAGGGTTAAGGGTGTTTAAAATGAGTGTACCTTTTATGCGCTATCGGGAAGTTCATTGGACCAGGCTCTGGCCCCTCTTGGTGGTTATCTGTCTCGCCATGGGTCTCTACAGCTGCAGCGCAAAAAAAGTTGGCTCACGGCCGAGTCAAGAACCTGCCATGGGTTCCGCAGAGAGTGCACAGCAGGCAGAGGCCCCTCCTATGGATAGGAAACCGATGGAATCTGCTGCTGCCGTCGGAGAGGCTACACTCGAAGGTTCGTTTCAGCTCCAAGAGCTTAGGGTCTTTGAGGGGATGGCGCAAACGACGCTGCGGATAAGATTTTCTCAGCCCGTCACCCAATTCCGCCACTTTACCCTCTCCATACCTACACGGGTCGTTCTCGATGTGTTTGGTGATGTAAAACAGATGGCGGAGGAAGAAAACTTTCATGTTGGTACCGGCTGGGTAAACGATCTTAAGTTAAGTACCGGCAAGGGATACTTCCGGTTGGTGGCACAGATCAATGCTGGTACCGTTCCCCACTTTACGGTTCAGCCAGACGACAATGGTCTTTCCGTGGTTATCGGTCCTATTAATCGTAAGATTTCAACCAAGAAGGACCTACTGCTGATCCAAGGTGGAAGACGGGTCATGATAGCAAGAGGCCCTTCTACTTCCCAGGCTTCCCAGGCCAGCTCCACCGGCCAGGTCCGGTCGCCCCAGGCGGCTCGGGAAAAGAAGGAATACACCGGACAGAAAATCTCTCTTGACTTTAAGGATGCGGACATCAAAAACGTCTTTCGCTTGCTCGCTGAGATCAGCGGTCTCAATATCGTTGTCACCGACGATGTGAACAAGAAAGTCACGGTACGCTTGGTGGATATCCCTTGGGATCAGGCGATGGATATCCTGCTGCAAACGAATGGCCTTGGAAAGGAGCAGGTGGGTAACGTGGTTCGGATCTCCACCGTGCAGCGCCTACGATCCGAGAGGGATGCCATCAAGGTAGCCCAAGATGCCGAGAAAGCCCTGGAACCCCTTCACACCGACTATCTAACCGTCAACTATGCAAAGGCATCGGAGATTGTGGAAAAGGTTAAAGCGGCCGGGGTCCTAACTGGTCGTGGTCGGGCTATCGCAGATGACCGGTCCAACCTCATCTTCATACGAGACATTAGAAGGGCGGTGGACGAGGCAAACGACATTGTCAGCAGACTCGATACCCGCACCCCACAGGTGTTGATCGAGTCCAACATTATCGAGACCACGCCGAGCTTTGCCCGGGCGCTGGGAATGAACTTTGATATTGGCGGTCTAATTAAGGGTGACCCCGATCGAACCATTACGGCTGCAAGTCGAGCACAGGCCCAGGATCCTTTTTCCAATGCATTGGGGCTGCCTTTTTCAGTCCTCCAGGCCCGTTGGGGATCACTACGGAACATAAACGCCGTATTAACGGCAGCCGAGGAGGAGGGAAATGTCAGGATTGTATCCCGCCCTTCCGTGGTAACGCTTAACAACGTCACCTCCACCATCCAGAGCCTCAGAATTGTCAGGATAGAGCTTCCCACAGGCACCACCAACATTGCCAGTGGCAGTGGCTCGGCGGCAGGGGCTGCGGTGGCGACGGAGTCGGTGAGCATAGGGATTATTCTATCCGTCACGCCGCAGGTCTCCAGCGACGGTTTCATCCTGATGAACATCTCGGTCAAGTCGAGCTCTCTCGCAGCCGAAACATCAGGCGATTCTATCCCAGACGAACTCAGCCGAGAGGCCATTTCCAATGTCCTGGTCCGAGATGGGGACACGGTGGTCATAGGGGGAATCATGAAGGATACCCGAGAGGAATCCGAGTCTGGCGTCCCCTATTTGAAAGATATCCCTGTCCTTGGTTGGTTGTTCAAGCGCATCCGGCTATCGCAGGACTTCGAAGAGCTCATGGTATTTATCACACCCCGCGTGATCATGGCTGGTGCGGCAGACCTCCCGAGTGCGGAACAGCTCTGGCGCAATTCCTTGCAAAAGACTGAAGGGAACCAACCCCTTATACCGAGAGGTCCAGTTGGTCCCTAGCGGAACCTGGACCCTCGTCCCAGTACCTCTCCTAGCCAGTTTACCCCGTACCACAGAACGCCCCATGCGTAAGCCCCGATCCGAATAAAATCAGTCGGCATAACGCCACGAAAACTATCCATTTTTAGCATGCACAGTCTGCGAGATGGAAGCCATGCGTGGCGTTTAAAATTACGGATCGGGGTAAGCGTGGGGATTCACCCTGTGAAATAATCGTTTCTGTCAAGACTTTATGGACTCCTCTAGCCGCTATTTCACGGGGTGAATGTTACCGACTCCCCCCCTGCAACCCTGTGGAGTAATCTCTCAGTCGAGACCATCCCTCTCAGTCGTGGATCATACTCCACGGGGCAAAGTCACGTGCGTAAGCCCGTGGTTCGGGGTTTGCCTCGGCCACCAGTGGATCATATGGCCGCTGGCTCAATGGCCACCGATACCGACTCTCCCACCGATCATCCGAGCCAACATTGCAATCACGATTACGAGAATGGAGGTCATGAAGGCAACCACCGAGCCCCGCTCGAACTGCCCGCCAAAGGCGTAATCCAACGCTAACAGGGCCATTGTCCGCGATTGGGCGGAGCCCAAGAGCACCACCGTGCTGATGTCACGTGCGGCTGACATGAAGCAAACCAATCCCACGACAATAAAGGTGGGTGTGAGCAATGGCAATAGGATCCGGCGATAGCACTGGATCCACGATCCACCGCAGATCCGAGCAGCCTCTTCCAGCTCCGGACCGATCTGGAGCAGGACACTTTTCGTGATCTGAACACCAAAGGGCATGCTCTTGATAAACAGGGCCAGCATCAGGAGATAAACGCTGCCATAGAGAAACAGCAAAACCCGGGTTTGAAAAACGGTCCAGAGCAGGGCCAACCCCATAAGGATACCGGGGATGGCCCAGGGGAGCCACGAGAGAAAATCCAGAATCGCACGCCCGGCGAAACGGGTCTTCACGACAACGTAGGCGATCAGCCCGTAAAACACGACCCCGGCCCCCGCCGTTCCGAGTCCCACCACGATCGTGTTTCGTGCTGATTGAACTAGATATGGATCCGAAAGAACTCGCTGCCAGTTTTCAAGGGTCCAGGGGTTCGGAATATCAAAGTAGCCAAAAGCGCGCATGAACGTCCCCATGCCCAGCATGATAACTGGCGTGAAGGTAACGGAAAAGGCAATCAGCGCCACCAGCCAAAAGACGGGCCAACGCCAGCGACCCAGCGCCACGACTCGAGTGCTGAAACCACGGCCGGTCACCGTGCGGAACATCCTACGCCCGACGTACCAACGCTGGAATGCGACGAGGGCCAGCAGGACAACTAAAAACATCGTACCCAGTGCCGTTGCTGGTGCATATTCCGGCGGCTCGTACGTCACCATGTCGCGAATTTTAGTCGAGTAGACAAATAGCCCAATGGGAACCCCAAGCAAGAGCTCGATCTCAAATGCCTCCATGGAGCGAATGACCCCTAAAATGGTTGACACCAGGATGGCAGGCATCATCAATGGTATGACCACGCGAAAAACAGTTCCTAGGGTACTCGCCCCGCAGCTGCGTGACGATTCTTCGAGGGTGGCATCCAGATTGCGGAATGCCGGGGCAAGCAGCAACACCTTGACCCCCAGAGTCGTTGTCATGTGGACCCACACGATTCCCCAGAAGGAGTAGACGTTGAAGACGGCGTTCTTAATAAAGGGCAAGGCCTGAAGCCAACGGTTCAGCAATCCGAACTTGTCATCGAGCAGAAGGATCCAACCCAGTGCCACCGGCAGGGAGGGGAGAAAAAAGGAGACCCAAAACACAAATTCCAAACCGTTCTTCCAGGGTAGATCTGTGCGGGCGATCAACCAGGCCAGCATAACTCCGATGACCAGCGCAATGGCCTGGCGAGTCACGGCCAGAGAAACCGTGTTCCACAGCGCGGATAGCATGGAAGGATCGTGGAAGGCCTGCCGCCATCCTTCGAGACCATACACGATCGGCTCCCCGGGGCGACCCAGCTGAAAGCTATTGAGCAGCATCAAAAAGAGCGGGGTAAGAACGAGAAGCGCCACCACACCAAACAACAGAGCCATCAGGAGGGTGGCTGGTTCTAAGGATAGAAAAAAACCACGCGGCCGGGAGGTTTGGACAGTATCGGTCGGAGACATAGAGAGGAAGTCTCTGTTCCTTTTTCAATTAAGTTTGCAAAAGAGCTGAGATGGGACCGTCAGCGCCGGAAGACCTCACGCACCAACTTCCAGCCAGGCAGCGTCGCCCACGGAGGAACCGGAAAGGACGAGGAGCGGGATTAATCCCTGTAGCCATCGTTTCACCTTTGACAATCCTCCCTTTCTACAACGATCCTTAGCGCCAAAAAAGTAGCCGATTTGCTATCATCTTTAAAATTCTCTGTCAACTTATGCCGCATCGACAGAGCGACCAATGCGTTCGCGAAGCCGCTCCTCTCCCTTGACAGTCCGGACGCTGGTCTACTATGGTCATCCACATCAGGTGCTAACCTTAAAAATTAAACACAGAAGTTCTTGGCACCGAAAGAGAATGGGAGAACTGTGATGCAAGGTACCATGAAAGCGGCACGATTTTACGGGGCCAGGGGCCCACAAGGAAAACAGGAAGTGGTCCGGGTAGAACAAACACCCATTCCTGACATTGACCAGAACGAGGTACTCATCCGTGTCTTGCGGGCCGGACTCAACCACGGTGACTTGCACATGCGGGAAGACGGCATCAATTATGCACCTGACATCGATGTCATACCCTATTTACCCATGACCATTGGCCATGACGGCCTCGGCGAAGTGGTGGAGGTGGGTGCAGAGGTTACCAACGTACGCCCTGGTGACCGCGCGGTCGTCATGTGTGCCATCACGTGCGGTTTTTGCAAGTACTGTCGCACGGACCGGCAGAACCTCTGTCCGTCACACAAGACCATGGGATTCGTAGCAAATTTTGGCGCGAAGAAATTACCCGAGCGACTGTTGCGCTACAAAGACGGGCTATGGGCGGAGTATTGCCGCGTGCCGGCTACGAACCTTTGTCCGCTGCGTCCGGAAGACGATCTTGATGTCATGTCTAAGGTCTCCCAGATAGCCGTGGGGTACCGGGTGCTGAAGCGGGCCCGATTGCAGAGCGGGGAGACGCTTCTGGTCAACGGCGGCACCGGCATCACGGGGATCGGGACCATCCTGGCCGCCCTGGCCATGGGGGCCTCTCATATCATCGTTATCGCCCGCAACCCGGTGCGGCTGGAGCAGGTGAGGGCCATCGACCCCCGGCGCATCTCCATCATAGCCCTGAACCGGGGGGAGACCATCACCGAGCGGGTCAGGGAGCTGACCGGCGGTCAGGGGGCGGCCGTGGTCGCCGATCTGGTGGGGCCGCCCTCCCTGGCCGAGTGCATCATGAACCTGGAGCCGGGGGGCAGGGTCGCCCTCATCGCCGGCAGTCCGGAGCCCCTGAACGTCCCGACCCGCTACCTCATGGTCCGGAACATCGAGTTCACCAGCATCACCGGCCGCCACTACGCCGACTTTCCCGAGCTTCTGGAGATGGCCCGGCGCGGGGTCATCGACACGAGCCACATCACCACCCGCCACTTCCCCCTGGACGCCGTCAGCGAGGCGCTGGACTACATCGGGACCCGCGGGGACAACGACCCGCTGTGGCCCATGTATGTGCCGTCAAACTAA
>JACZQL010000406.1 GCA_022545745.1 Deltaproteobacteria bacterium
CATACCGATCTTAATCGGTGTGAACGTCATTACCTTCGTCCTGTTTTTCGTGGTGAATTCGCCTGAAGATATGGCGCGTCTGCACCTGGGTGAACGCCGCGTTACCCAGGACGCGATCGAGAAATGGAAAGCAGATCTACGAAAGACCCTCAAGCCAGGATCAGTAAACCGCCACATGACCGTACTAAAGCATATGTTCAAAAAGGGCGTAGAGTGGGGGTTGGTAAAGACAAACCCAACGGTTGGGATAAAACGATTTCCCGAGGCCGATCCAAGGACACGTTTCCTAGATGAAGACGAGCTTGAGCGGTTGCTATCGGCCTGTAAAGAGCAGAAAAGGCAACCATGGCTCCTTCCTCTTGTTACCTTGGCGGTTCATACGGGTATGAGGCAAGGAGAACTGCTAGGCTTGCGCTGGAGTAATGTGGATCTAGACCATGGGCTCATAACCCTCCAGCAATCAAAGACCTGAAAAATCAAATCCATCCCTATTAACGAGGCCGCCAGGGAAGCCCTAATATGGCTCGATAAGCACCGCTACGGCGATCATGTTTTCATGTACCATTGGCAGAAGCCCATTGGTAAGGATAACGTCCAAAAGGCCATCGATAGGGTCTGTAGTAAAGCAGGGATAGACGATTTCACCTTTCACGGTACAAGGCATACCTTTGGCTCTCATTTGGTCATGGCTGGTGTGGATCTGGTGACAGTGAGCAAGCTAATGGGCCATACGAATATAAATATGACCATGCGCTATGCTCACCTTGCCCCCAAGCACGAAGCTGAAGCAGTGGCCAAATTGAACACGAGGTTGGCACAAAACCGGAACATTAGCGAAACTCAGAAGCAGAAAGTCATTGGAATTACTAGCAAAGATGCTGTAAGTCCGCCTCCCCGTTCAGGAGGATGTACATCTCCCGGCTCGTGTCTCCCTGCTCGAAGAGGGTCGCCCCGGCCGGGAAGTGCCTTTCCAGCCTGTGCAGCCTGTTAGACCTCTCTTGGACCATGCTTTCCCGCTAGCGCTGTGGCGTCTCCGGCCGAGCGTGGACCATCAAGGGGCTTGATCGTCCTGGCCATTGCCATTTCGCCGTGCACCCAGCACCTGATCTGGCGCTACGTATTTCCGGACCAACACGCGATAGAGCTTTTTTCGCCTGCGCTCCAGATACTCTAAAAACTCCGTCGGTGTGTGGAAATACTTCCCTTCGTCCGTGGCGTTCACCTCGCAAGCGGTCTCATCGAACTCCCGACACTGGTGCGGTCGTTGCTCGTAAATCCCGCACATGCGGTCGCCCGTCAGGTTTCGGCACCTCGTTTCGAACTGGACGTACCAGCCTCCTTCGACAGCTCGAAATACGCTCACCTTCTCATGATAGAGGAACCAGAGGATATCTGTGGCGCGCTTGACTGTCGTGGGAGCGTCGATCCCCACTGCCACATAGGTACAGCACAACGCACACTCTTTGCAGGGGACCATGGGCCGGACCGGCTGAACAACTGGCAGAGTCAGAACGGGAGACTTGAGGACACTCCTGATAGACTCCCGTTGGGAAACGCCCGCTCCTGAACACCTATCGCTAGTGGTCACAGCAGTCGATCCTCCGTCTCAAGGTTTTGCCAATATACTCCCACGAACCCACGACCAGGTGATTGCCAGTCCTTCCCATCAGCCATGTACCCCCCGACACGATCTGTCCGCAGCCAAAAATCGGATAACTTCATAAAGGAACCTCCCTATCCATCATATTACCTCGGCGTCAGTTGGGCAATTTGGAACCGGACAGAGCACTCGTCCGGGCCGACTGCCGTGGGCACCCCTGACCCTTCCGATTCTCCAGGGCATAACCTCGGGCGGGTTTCAGGGCATACGTAAACCATTATGGACCTTCTCCGGATGGTGGGATCTACCAATCCTTCCCTCGCCGCCGCGTGGGGGGCATCCCCGCGGCAGACCTCGAGGACGCCCGCGAGTGGATGAGGCGGCTGCCCTTTTCCCCGATTGACATCCTGATCGTGGAAGAGATGGGGAAGAACGTCTCCGGCTCCGGTATGGACACCAACGTCATCGTACGCCCCACAAATCCCTTCGAACCGTTAAAATGATAGGAATTTCTTTTTGAGTCCCGGCCACCGAACACCCGAGAATTTCCGCAACCCCCGCCGATCAGCCCGCCATCGAGGGTCCCAAGCGACGACCGGAGTGGCAAACCGGCCGTTTCTCCCTACTTTATGATCAATCTGGCTGTGAGCATCAATATAGTAGAGTTCAGACGCAGCCAGTTTATTGCTGCCCAAGACCGTCACAAACATGGCGATTATTGATAATGAGCCGGCGATATGCCGTGTATTTTTCACCGACCAGCCTCCCTTTGAGTGAGTGTCAAGGTGAACAAATCGGGGTATCCATATCAAACCGCCTGTGCTCCAAGTGAGTGTCTATTCGTCCCTGTGCTAATTTATTCTTTTCAAGATATCCCGATACCCCGCCCTCTCCGCCGACAGCTTCTGCATAAACTCAGCCTCGGTGATCAAGCCCCTTTTCGATGAGGAGCTTGGTCAATGCGTCGGACTGTGCCAAGGCAGAAACCAGAAGCTCCTGCATCGTCACCACTCCCTGCTTGTCTTCTGTTCCCATCAGTACCTCCCGATAAATTTTCACTCACTTTATTATTTTCTTCGGCTAATCTCACGGGTGTTAGTTTTTGGGGTACCTTCTCAGGTAGTATTTTTTTAACATACCTCGTCAAAACTTTGACACCTTAAGGGCCACCGGTAATAAGGAAATCCTTAAAGACCCAGGGGTTACAACATGGCATCCTCTTTGCGCTAAATCTAATCCAGAAGAGAACAGACTTATGAAATGCCAGAGGTGTATAGCAAATGAAGCAAGACACTGCGTTTTTAGTGACATTATTGATACCCAGGTGTGTACCCCCTGCGCTATCAAAGCCCTAGAGTTGGGGCTTACGGTTGAAGCCTTTCCTAGACTGCGAACCAATCATCAGCCTAGCCATACAGAAGGTTGTCAAGACCATTATGGT
>JACZQL010000011.1 GCA_022545745.1 Deltaproteobacteria bacterium
GGTCTTTTAGCTATCTTTCCATTTCGTGCTTTGTTTTAGTGTTGAGCGGATTTTTTCTCGTTTCTTTGTGCGGCAATAACGACGGAGTGTTTGGATGTTTTTATTCTCGACTCTGCGATATAATCAATTATGTCGGCTGCCTTCTCCTTCATTCTGATCCAACGGGGCAATGCGGAGGGAGAGCAGTGGATTGAATAGTCGGCATCTAGCAGATTGTTGAAAAAAGCTGTTTGCAGGCTGGTCAAAAAGATCTCAGAGGCGAGGCGCGCGAAAAATCGACGAGCGGATGCGTACTTAGGCATTACGTTGGAGCGACTCCGCTTGGAGCGGGAATGATTCCCGCAGCGATCGAGCGCAACTATCCTCAACGCCTGTTTACGGTAGGCTGGTGGCATATGAGTCTTTTTCAGCAGCCTGCTAGAAAAGAGTTAACGCCTAGAAGATTCCACCCGAGGACAGAAAAAGATGCCTATTAAGAATTATCGGCCCACGTCTCCAGGTAGACGTGCCTATACCGGTTTTACCTTTGAGGAGATTACGAAGTCCAAGCCGGAGAAGCACTTGATGCAGCCTCTGAAGCGGAGTGGTGGACGAAACAGCAACGGGCGAATTACCAGTGACCATCGGGGAGGAGGACACAAACGTCTATATCGGCTCATTGATTTTAAACGGAACAAGTTAGGGGTCCCGGCACGGGTTGAGGCCATTGAGTATGATCCCAACCGTTCTGCGCGTATTGCCCTGCTCTGTTATGCCGATGGAGAGCGTCGATATATTCTGGCTCCAGACCATCTCCGGGTGGGAGACCCCGTGATAACTGGCACTGACGATGTGGATATCAAACCGGGCAATTCGTTGCCGATGAAATTTATTCCGGTGGGCACAGTAATTCACAACATTGAGCTCAAAATCGGCAAGGGTGGACAGATGGCTCGAAGCGCTGGTGCCGGAGCCCAGCTGATGGCAAAGGAAGGGGCTTATGCGCTGCTGAAACTGCCCTCAGGGGAACTCCGCAATGTGTTGGTGGAGTGCCGAGCCACCGTGGGACAGGTGGGTAATATAGAGCACGGAAACGTTTCCCTGGGAAAGGCAGGAAGGTCCCGGTGGCTCAGGAGGAGACCTACAACCCGGGGGATGGCTATGAATCCCGTGGATCATCCTCATGGGGGAGGAGAGGGTCGTTCCAAAGGGAACCATCCTATGACACCGTGGGGCAAACCCACTAAGGGTTACAAGACGAGAAAGAGTCGGCAATCGGATAAGTATATTGTCAGACGGAGAAAGGCCTAATCCCAATGGCGCGCTCAGTCAAAAAGGGACCCTTTGTAGACGATCACCTTAAGCGAAAGATCGATGCCATGAATCGGGTTAATGAGAAAAGAGTTTTTAAGACCTGGTCGCGTCGTTCTACGGTGACGCCGGATATGATCGGCCACACCATCGCTGTTCATAACGGCAGAAAGTTTATACCTGTCTATGTCACCGAGAATATGGTAGGGCATAAACTGGGGGAGTTTTCACCGACGCGTACCTTTTATCGTCATGCGGGAGACCGCAAAGGCCAGGCCAAGGAGACGGTGACGGCCTCCAAGGTGCCAACGGCACCGTCTGGAGGAAGGTCCACGACTTCGAGCTAGCAAGGGGTCCGAATGGGTTATGGAAACGCGTGCGATGACAAGATTCTTACGGGTTGCACCTCGTAAAGTAAGGCTGGTGGTGGATCAGATTCGGGGGAAAGAGGTGGAGTCAGCTCTCAACATCCTGAAATTTACCCCAAAACGCTCAGCTACGATTGTGACAAAGGTCCTTCGCACGGCCATTGCTAATGCCGAGACTACGCAGAGTGTGGATGTGGATCGACTTTACGTCAAGCGAGTCACCGTGGATGAAGGAGGCATGTGGAAACGTTTTATGCCTCGCGCCCAGGGTAGGGCCACGCGTATACGGAAGCGCCTGAGCCACGTTACCATTGTGATCGATGAGAGGGCATAAGCAGTATGGGTCAAAAAACGCATCCTAAGATATTTCGTATTGGGATTATTGAGACGTGGGATTCCAAATGGTACGCAGACCGTGACTATGCCCAATTGCTTCATGAGGACTTAAAGATCAAAAAGTTTATTAAGGGTCGACTCTTTCACGCAGGGATTTCCAAGATCGAGATCGAACGGGCGACGAATAAGGCGAAGATTAACATCCACACGGCTCGTCCCGGGATTGTCATTGGCAAAAAGGGTGCCGAGATCGAGAAGCTGAAGGAAGAGCTCTCCCGCCTCACCAGTCGGGAGATTTACATTAATATCCACGAGGTGCGTCGCCCGGATTTGGATGGCCAGCTCGTGGCAGAAAATGTGGCCTTACAATTACAGAGGCGCGTTGCCTTTCGCCGGGCCATGAAAGAGAGCGTCTCTCGTGCCTTGCGGATGGGGGCACAGGGGATAAGGGTGCAATGCTCAGGAAGGCTGGGGGGGGCTGAAATTGCTCGTACCAATTGGTACCGTGAAGGGCGGGTCCCGCTCCATACCTTGCGTGCCGATGTGAGCTACGGACTGGCCGAGGCCCAGACCACCTATGGGGTGATCGGGGTGAAGGTTTGGATCTTTCGTGGGGAGGTATTGACCGAAGAAGAGGAGCAGCAGAAGGCGGCGTTGGGAGTGTAGTTATTTACCTGTCAGCTGTCAGCAATCAGTTGGATCCTAGGATTAAGGCTGGAAGCTAAAGCCTGATGGCTGAAGGCTTGGAAGCAAAATATGCTGGAACCAAAGAAGGTAAAGCACCGTAAGATACAAAAAGGTAGAAGAGCTGGGATGGCCATGCGCGGTTCTTCCCTAGCCTTTGGTGATTATGGACTGAAGGCAGTGGGCCGAGGATGGCTTACTGCCCGGGAGATCGAGGCGGCTCGAATTGCCCTTACCCGTTTCCTAAAGCGCGGCGGGAAGGTTTGGATCCGTATTTTTCCAGACAAGCCTATAACGAAGAAGCCCGCTGAGGTCCGGATGGGGAAGGGAAAGGGGGCCCTAGAAAGCTGGGTGGCCGTAGTCAAACCCGGAAGGATCCTCTTCGAAATGGAAGGGGTCCAGAGCGTTTCGGCCCGTGAGGCCTTTCGCTTGGCCTCTCACAAAATATCGATTCCCACCATCTTTGTGAAGCGCGGGGTATGAGTGATGGAGGCCAAGGAAATTCGGGAAATGAGCCGTGAAGAGATAATCCAAAAGCGCCGGGAGCTAAAGCAACAGATCTTTCATCTAAGACTGAGCCGGAGCACGGGTCGACTGGAGAATCCAATCAAGTTAAGGCAGACCAAACGAGATCTGGCACGCTTGGAGACTGTCTTGAGAGAAAAGGATATGGCCGGAGTCGAGGCCAAAGCAGGATGAGTCAAAAGGTCACTAGAAAAATTCGTGAGGGAAGGGTCACCAGCAATCGTATGCAGAAGACCGTGGTGGTCTCCATCGAGGGGAATGTGTTGCACTCGAGATACAAAAAATACCTCAGGCGCAGGACGATCGTCAAGGCCCATGACGAAAAGAATGAGTGTCAGGTCGGAGATCGGGTTCTGATTGTAGAATGTCGACCTTTGAGCCGTGATAAATGCTGGAGGGTGCGCCGCATCGTGGATCGGACTGTTGCAAATGACACAGGTGTGGCTACGGATATTGGAGAGTCCGTTGTCTCCCCGCCCGTTTAATATTTTTGTGATGAGGTGGAATGATGGTTCAGACGAGTACAGTTTTGGATGTTGCGGACAATTCGGGGGCGAGGAAGGTCCAGTGTATTCGGGTGCTTGGCGGTACCAGACGCAGGTATGCCTCTATTGGGGATATCATCGTGGTTTCCGTCAAGGAGGCGATTCCTAATTCGAAGGTGAAGAAGGGCACTGTGATGAGGGCCGTGGTGGTTCGGACGGCCAAGGAGATTGGCCGCTCGGAAGGAAGCTACATTCGCTTTGACAGTAACTCCGCAGTGCTCATCGACAATCAGCGGGAACCAGTGGGGACTCGCATCTTTGGGCCTGTGGCTCGTGAACTCAGGGCAAAGAAGTTTATGAAGATCATTTCCCTAGCACCAGAGGTGATTTGATATGGCGCTCAAGCTTCGCAAAAACGACAACGTGATGATCATCGCTGGTAAAGAGAGGGGCACCACGGGCAAAATCCTCAAGGTCCTTTCGGAAAAGGACCGGGCCATCATCGAGCGACTCAACCTGGTGAAGAGGCACACCAAGCCACGGGGGCCACAGCAGCCCGGGGGAATTTTGGAAAAAGAGGCCTCCATTCACATTTCAAATCTGATGCTCATGTGTGATCGGTGTAATGCCCCCATTCGGTTCGGTCACAAGGTTCTGGGAGACGGGAAAAAAGTTAGAATCTGTCGCCGTTGTGGTGAAACCATCGATTAAGGGAAACAGCGGAATGGCACGTTTGAAAGATCGGTATCAGGAACAGGTGATCCCCGCCTTGATGACGGAGTTTGGATATAAGAACCGTCATCAGGCTCCTCGCCTGGAAAAAATTACCTTGAACGTGAGCATGGGGGAGGCCATACAAAACATCAAGGTCTTAGACGGGGCAGTGGCCGAGTTGAAGGCCATTAGCGGGCAAAAGCCTGTGATTACCCGTGCCAGGAAGGACATCTCGAACTTCAAACTGCGAAAGGGAGTTCCCATTGGCTGCATGGTCACCCTTCGAAGGGGGCGAATGTACGAGTTTTTAGACCGGTTAATTCATGTGGCTTTACCGCAGGTCAGAGATTTTAGAGGTCTTTCGGTCCGCTCTTTCCAGGGTCATGGTGATTACTCGCTGGGGATTCGAGAGCAGATCATTTTTCCGGAGATTGACGTGGATTCGGTAGAAAAGGTCCACGGGCTCACCGTTTCAATCGTAACCACAGCCCGGACAGATGAAGAGGGCAAGGCATTGCTCACCCAATTGGGGATGCCCTTTGCCAGTTAAAGATCGAGGAATGGGAAATGGCTAAAAAGTGTCTTCGAGTCAAGGCGGAACGCGCCCCTAAGTTTAAAGTCAGGGCGTACAACCGATGCCCCCTTTGCGGCCGTCCAAGGGCCTTTTACCGGCGGTTTCGTATGTGTCGTATCTGCCTAAGGAATTTTGCGCGCAGAGGGGAAATCCCGGGTCTAACCAAAGCAAGCTGGTAATGCGGAGAAAACAATGGGAATGACGGATCCTATCGCAGACATGCTGACCCGTATTCGTAATGGGGGTCGGGCTCACCACCGGGAGGTGGAAATCCCCTGGTCTCGTGTCAAAGAGAGCCTGGCCCGGCTGTTGGTGGAAGAGGGCTATGTGCGGGAGGTCAAGAGGGCCAAGCCGAAGGACAGCGTGGGAGAGATACTCCGGCTCCAACTCAAGTTTGATAAGGACGGTAAACCGATCATCACCGGCATCACGCGGGTCAGTCGCCCAGGCCGCAGGGTCTATGTAGGAAATAAGGAAATTCCCCAGGTCCGTCGAGGACTGGGGGTCAACCTTCTCTCCACGCCAAAGGGGATTCTGGTGGATCGGCAGGCGCGGAAAAACGGAGTCGGTGGCGAGCTGCTCTGTTCCATATGGTAGAAAGTAGGTAAGGACAACCATGTCACGTATTGGGAAAGCACCCGTATCGGTTCCTGACGGCGTTAAGGTGACGTTGAACGATGGGTCCGTCAGCGTGGAGGGTCCAAAGGGCAAGCTGATGACGACGGTGCCAGCGAAAATTTCGGTCAAGGTGGAGGGGAAGGAAGTCAGAGTCAGTCGGGAATCGGACTCATCTGGTGACAGGGCGATGCACGGGCTGACGCGGAAGCTCATCGGAAACATGGTGGAAGGGGTCAGCCAAGGATTCCGGCGTGTGCTGCAGATTAACGGCGTGGGGTATAAGGCAGAGGTGAGTGGACAGAAGTTAAACCTGACACTGGGATTTTCTCATCCCATCGAATTTTCCCTGCCGCCAGGTGTTACGGCGAAAGTTGATCGGCAGACACTCATAACTTTGGAATCTTCCGACAAACAAGCCTTGGGCCAGACTGCGGCCAGGATACGGAGCCTCAAGGCCCCGGAACCCTACAAAGGCAAAGGGATCAAGTATCAGGAAGAAGTCATACGCCGTAAGGCCGGGAAGGCAATAGGGGCTTCAAGCTAAGAAGATTGAACGAGGACTATCATGCTGAGCTATCAGAGGGCCCAGGGCCGATGGCGAAGACAAAAAAGGGTCCGTAAAAAAATTCTGGGAACCGACAGCCGTCCCCGTGTTTGTGTCTTTCGGAGTCACAAGCATATCTATGCCCAGGTAATCTCAGACGAGAAAGGCGCTACCTTGGTGTCCACCTCAACCCTCTCCAAAGAATTAATGGGGGTGGTGGCAAAAGTCAAAGGAGTGGAGGCCGCCAAGAAGGTAGGGGCCCATTTGGCAGAGGTCTGCAAAGGGAAAGGAATCAATAACGTGATCTTTGACCGCAATGGTTTTCACTTTCATGGTCGTGTCAAGGCCCTGGCAGAGGCAGCGCGAGAGGCGGGTCTAAATTTCTAACCAAACATTTGTGAAATTTTCCGTTGAATTTTGGATTATGGAATCCGGGAAAAGGATGACTCGCCCCGTGGAGTAACAGCTCGACCGAGTCGGATTGTCTCGACCAGGGCTAATACTCCACAGGGCTCACCCCGTTAAGTAACGCTTCTGTCGAGGAATATTTCGCTTTGACCCCAAGGAGTACTTAACGGGGCGAGTGCAAAGACCAGCGAAGCGCATTGCAAATGGCAAATCTCAGATATGAAATCTGAAATTTTGCATCTGAGATTCTGAGCGGAGCGAAGACGTGAGGACGCCAAGTTCGGAGAAATGAGGGAAATATTTTTCTTTGCGGCTTGGCATCTTGGCCTTCCAGCCCTGCTTCCGCCACGGAGGACGTGAAAAACTTTGTTGCAGTCGTTCTGTTGAACATTTTGTCGGTCAGAATCTGAATGGGGGAAACTTGGAACGGGTTGATCCACAAGGTTTAGAGTTAAGAGAAAAAGTCGTTCACATCAGCCGTGTGGCGAAGGTGGTGAAGGGAGGACGGCGCTTCAGCTTTAATGCCCTGGTGGTCGTAGGTGACGGTAAGTTGCACGTGGGCTTCGGATTGGGCAAGGCCGGCGAGGTGCCAGAAGCCATTCGCAAGGGTGTGGAGCAGGCCAAGAAGAGTCTGATTAAGGTACCCATCATTGACGGGACGATCCCCTTCGAGGTCACGGGTCGTTTTGGTGCGGGGCATGTGATTCTGAAGCCCGCCTCCAAAGGTACGGGGGTGATTGCTGGAGGAGGGGTCCGGGCGGTGGTGGAGGCCGCGGGGATCCAAAATGCGCTTACGAAGTGCATTGGGTCTACCAATCCGCATAATATGGTGAAGGCGACCTTTGAAGCCCTGATGGATCTGAAGTCTCCGGAGGAGATCGCTAGACTTAGGGGAAAGGATTTATCAGAGCTGCGTTAGAGAAAGTATTCCTATGGATCTCAGTAATTTGACAGGCTTTCCCGATACCCAAAAGAAGCGAAAGCGGGTGGGGCGCGGGCACGGTTCGGGACATGGAAAGACCTCGGGCCGTGGGCACAAGGGACAAGGAGCTCGCGCTGGAGGTGGGCCTCGTCCGGGATTTGAGGGAGGGCAAATGCCCCTGCAGAGGCGTATTCCGAAACGGGGGTTCCACAATCCTTTTAAAAAGAGTTATGCCTTGATCAATGTGGGTCAGTTGGAGGCGCTGGATGCGGGCAGCGAGGTTTCACCGGAGCTTTTGTGTGGCCGCGGGTTGGTGCGTAGCCAGGGTGATAGGGTAAAAATCCTGGGCAACGGAAGCCTGAGCAAGGCTCTGACCGTTAAGGCGCATGGTTTTTCATTGAAAGCGAAAGAAAAGATCGAGGCAGCAGGCGGGCGGGTAGAAGCACTTCCCTATGCTTGAAGGTTTTCAAAGCGCAGGCAAAATTCCCGAGGTCAGGCGGAGGATACTTTTTACCCTGGCGATGCTGGCGGTCTATCGGTTGGGAGTGGCTGTCCCCACCCCCGGTATTGACCGGCAGGCCCTAGCTGCTTTTTTTTCGTCGGTTGAAAATACCATTTTCGGTTTGGTCAACATGTTTTCGGGCGGGGCGTTTGAGCAGTTCTCCGTTTTTTCCCTGGGCATTATGCCCTACATCAGTGCCTCGATTATTCTGCAGCTTTTGACGGTCGTCTTTCCCTATTTAGAGCGACTGTCCAAAGAGGGAGAGGTAGGTCGCCGAAAGATCACACAGTACACGCGCTATGGAACCATTTTCCTCTCCGTCATTCAGGGATTGATGATCAGCATTGGGTTGGAAAGCACCCGAGCGCCGGGGGGAGAAGCCATCGTTTTGAATCCAGGGTGGGATTTTCGTTTGATGACAGTCCTTACCCTGACCTCAGGGACCGCGTTCATCATGTGGTTGGGGGAGCAGATCACAGAACGGGGGATTGGTAACGGCATTTCTCTGATCATTTTTGCGGGCATCGTGGCCCAACTCCCCTCGGGTATTTTCACCACCATACAATTTGTCCGCGAGGGCGAACTCATGCCGCTGGTGGTCCTTTTCATGCTGGTCCTGATGGTTGCGGTCGTAGGAATTATCATTTTTGTAGAACGGGGACAGAGACGGATTCCGGTCCAGTATGCTAAGAGGGTTGTCGGGCGAAAGATGTATGGGGGGCAAACTTCCCATCTGCCTCTTAAGATCAATACCTCCGGCGTCATCCCTGTTATCTTTGCGTCGTCGGTGCTTATCTTTCCTGCGACCATTGCCCAGTTCGTCCAGCATCCCTGGGCCCAGACGGCGGCTGCCTATTTGGCCCCTGGCCAGTTGTTGAACGACGTCCTTTATGTGGGTTTGATCATCTTTTTCTGCTATTTTTATACGGCAGTGGTTTTTAATCCTGTGGATGTGGCCGAAAATATGAGGAAGTCTGGAGGGTATATACCCGGTATCCGACCCGGGCAAAAGACAGCGGAATTTATCGATCGGGTCTTATCAAAAATCACCCTTGGCGGGGCTATTTACCTTTCTGCGGTAGCCCTTTTGCCGACCATTTTAATTAGTCAGATGAATGTCCCTTTCTTCTTTGGAGGAACGGCGCTTCTCATTGTGGTGGGAGTTGCCTTGGATACGGTGGCCCAGGTTGAGACCCATATGATTTCACGGAACTATGAGGGGTTCATGAAACGAGGCCGTCTCCGGGGAAGGACGGGTTAGGGAATTGATCGGGAGGGATGGTGCGACTGGTTATTATAGGTCCGCCTGGGGCAGGCAAAGGAACCCAGGCAATATTTATTCAAGAGCAGTTTGGGATTCCTCAAATATCAACAGGCGATATTCTCAGGAAAGCGGTGAGTGATCATACGGCCCTTGGGGATAAAGCGAGTGTTTATGTTCAAGCGGGAAAGCTGGTTCCCGACGATCTGACGTTGGACATGGTAACGGAGCGTTTATCGGCGGATGGTTGTACCAAGGGGTATATCCTGGATGGATTCCCCAGAACGGTACCCCAAGCCGAGGGATTGGAGACCTGGCTAAAGGGACTCGGTTCTCAACTGGACCGGGTGATTTACCTTAATGTTCCTGAAGAGGCTCTAATTCAGAGACTGGCCGGACGTCGGACCTGCAGGGGATGCGGGGCCCTCTATCACATGGTGTTTGATCCGCCTCGGCAGCCAGGCATCTGTAACGATTGCCGCGGAGAACTTTACCAGCGAGAGGATGATCGGGGAAACATTATCACTGCAAGGCTCGAAACGTATAAGGCCCAAACCGTCCCCTTGATCAAGTTCTACCGTGAACGGGGTCTTTTGACAGAAATTGACGGAGTTGGAAGGGCAGAAAAGGTCAAGGACCGTGTTCGAGTCCTTAGTATAGAGCGCAATATGATCGTTCTCAAATCAGCGCGGGAAATCGAAGTCATGCGGCGTGCCAACGTGATCGTTGCAGAGATCCTACAGCAGTTGAAAGAAACGGTTGCCCCGGGAGTCACCACGTTGGACCTGGATCGCATAGCGGAGGAGTTAACTTACAAAAAACACGCAAAGCCCGCGTTTAAAGGGTACGCCGTAGGGGGACGGGTTTATCCCTATAGTCTATGTACCTCGGTGAACGAGGAGGTCGTTCATGGCATGCCGTCCAAACGAGTCCTCAAAGAGGGAGATATTTTGGGGATGGATTTTGGAGTCATTGTGGACGGCTTTTACGGTGATGCTGCGGTGACCGTGGCGGTAGGAAAGGTGAGTGAAGCAGCTGAACGTTTGATGCAGGTGACTCGAGATTCTCTCTACCGAGGGATTGACGAGCTGCGCGAAGGGAAAAGGTTGGGCGATCTCTCTTCGGCCATTCAGACCATGGTCGAGGATGCGGGGTTTTCCGTGGTCCGAGAATTTGTGGGTCATGGAATCGGAACTCAATTGCATGAGGACCCGCAAATTCCCAACTTCGGCACCCCCGGCCGCGGACCGGTTCTGCGGGAGGGCATGGTCTTTGCCATTGAACCGATGGTAAACCAGGGGACGAGTGCCGTCAGAATTCTTTCGGACCATTGGACCGCCGTGACGGCGGATGGTGGATACTCAGCGCACTTTGAGCATATGGTGGCCGTAACGGCTCAAGGCCCCGAGATTCTCACGGCGCTGAATCATTCGCCGAATCATTCTTAGTTGAGGGCAATCAGGCCCGA
>JACZQL010000407.1 GCA_022545745.1 Deltaproteobacteria bacterium
GACCACACCTCAAGAGCGGGTCCCTGTCACGTTAACCGTTGCGATTGTTTTAACCGTTGCAATTGTTTTGGGGCAGGTTTTTGGTCATCCCAGTGACATCCAAGACATCGTCACTGGACAATTCAGCAAAGGAATCAGACTTCACTATTCTTTTACCTACCTCTTATTCGCACCTTTTTTTCAGGTTGCAGATCACTTAACCATCCTCAGCATAGGACAACACATTGCCTTCGGTTCTGCCGTTAACCTGTTTTGGATAGGGTGTCGGTTGTTAAAGTTATTCGGTACCCCGTTCTCCATTAGATTATTTCTGATTGAAGTTGGAGGGGTCCTGTTACTTAACCTGGGGCTTTTTATTGTATTCGTGATTGCAGTTCTTATTCCTCGCCCCATGGCTAGACTCGAATTGGACGATAAGGACTTGTTGGCCTTTAACATCCATTCTCACACCCATGCCTCCTGGGATGGAAGGAGGTCCTTTTCACCATTGAAAAATATGCTCTGGCACGAAAGGGGTGGGTTCCACGCCAATTTTATTACGGATCATAATGTGTTCCACGGATCAAAAGAAGGAAGGGAAGTCTCTCTAAGTCGTAAACCGCATCCCGGCATTATTTCCATGCGAGGAGAAGAATTGAGTCTGTCAAAATCCCACTGGATTCTTCTCGGTAACAAGACCTATTTCAACAAAGAAACGTATGACACGGGGTACAGGGGAATAAAGTCCTTTCTGCAGACGGTGTCCCAGGCAAGGGATCAGGTTGTGATTGCAAGCCTGCCTCAGTACTGGCAGGACCACTGGGACAATCTGGATGATTTTTTAGCCTGGGGGGTTCAAGGGTTTGAAATTGTGTCGAGTTCTCCACGTGCCCTTGGTTTTCCCCCTCGTCTTAGGTCTCGGATTGTCAAAATGAGCAGAGAAAACAATCTCTTGATAATGGGTGGAGCGGATAGCCATGGTTGGGGTTCAACGGTCCATGTCTGGAACCTGGTTCGCTTCCCCAACTGGCGTGGGCTTCCCCCTGAGCGACTTGAAGAGGAGCTCATTCAGTTACTGAAGCAAAAACGCTTTGCCGCCGTTCAGGTGGTGGTCCGCCATAAAGCCGAATCTCCCGACCATCCTTGGATGCTCGCGGTGGATCCGCTACTACAGATCTGGGAAGGGGCGAGGTCGCTTCCCTTTGCGCAAGCCGTGAGTATTCTAATCTGGATTTGGGTTCCATTGGGCTTATCTAAACTGGTTGGAAGAATGAGAGCCCACCCCACAGTTGGATCAGCCAATCTTTCCTAGTATTCGTCAACCTGTTTCGCGTACCTTCCAACGGCGGGACTTTGAAATCAATCCAGAAGTCAGCAGAGCGAGTGCCATTTGATGAGTAGGGCTCCAGCGTTTCGCTGATCGGGCTAGACCCCCGAATAAAACAAATGTAAGCTCAATTCAGAACAATGAATGGGGTAAAATCCAGGATGACAGCGCTGATTGGGTGGCGGGAGAATACGCTCATTGCTTCAGGATGCAATTAGAGCATCGATTAGATGCGTGCTGAGAAGAAAGATAATCTCTAATCAGCTCATCTATGGCTTAGATTTTTTGTATCTTCCCGTGGATACAATTTCTGCGACCGTTCCACCTGGGGCACGGAATTTGACAGGAATTACCCCAGGGTCGCTGATGATCTCGCAGCCAAATTTACGGATCTCTTCCGCGTACTTGTCTACATCATCAACCTCGATAGCGAAATGATGGATGCAGGGTCCCTGACCTGCGGCCGTGGCCTCAGCCGACTCTTCGCTGTCGTATTTGATCAGCGCCAAATCGATAGAGCCATCACTCAAGTGGCGGGAAGTGTGGTCTCGCACCCGGCTGGTTTCAATGGGAGTGAAGTGAAAGACTTTCTCGTAGAACTCGCTGGTCTTATCCAGATCGTCAACCTTCAGGGCGATGTGCACAATGCTCGGCATAACTTCCCTCTCTTGTGGCTAGAGATCACAAAAAACTCTCTCTTCACGCAAAGGCTGACATTAACACGAAAGTGAAGTGAGGCGCAACGCAGTTGCCGTTCTCAGGCGTAGGATTTAGGACGGTTATTCGTTTGAACGTCTCCAGGATAGATATTTTCCCCCTGGTTTAGAAAAAGAGTCGCCCAAATATCTCTTTCATCGGTGAAAGCGCTCGGCAGCGCCAGCTGAAGCTACCTTGACTGCTGGCAGGGTACAAAAACCTTGGGCCTCGATGGCAAATACTGGGTTGAACTTGCTGCGGAAGTTTTCCAAGGCAATGATGGCCGCCAATTCCACCAGCTCTTCATCGGTAAAATGCCTTTGAAGACGCTTAAAGAACTTATCGGTGACCCGCTTTCCCGTATAGGTCATCCGTTCCGCAAATTCGAGTGCCAAACGCTCACGCACGGAAAATAGCCCGCTTTTGCGGTAATTTCCCAACACCGCTTCGACCTTTTCTGCGGAGGCCCCACGTTGCATCCCACTGGATGCATTGATATCGATTCAATATGGACAGCCATTGATACTGGCCGTCTTGACACAAACAAGGTGAAGTAAATCTGGTTCAATGAGCCCTGAAGCCCGAATTCCCTCGGCAAGGGCTCCGACCCCCTTTTGTATGGTTGGCCTCAAGGCATACACCTGCGCCGTGTTGGTCACAAACCCATAGCGCCTTTCCTGCTCTTCAAAGATGGTTCGAACTTCATCCGACGCCTCATCTTTTGTGACTCCTCGTATTCTAGCCATAGACTCCTCCTATTTGCTCAACCGGTCCTTCTCACTTTTCCGGTGAGACTCCTTCCTTAATGCAATGCCACGCTGGGAAATAAAAGAAAACGGGCTACTTTATTGTAGCGAGTTCCGGTAGCACCTCATGAGCTAACCGCTCAAGTTGAGTATGATCATGGGTGACAGTAGAAAATATCATCGTCCGTACACCGGCGTTCACAAGCTTCCTAGCCTGTTCAATACAGCGGCCCGGCGGACCATGGAGGGTATAGCGGGGGGCATCATAGGCCGATGGGTAATATCTC
>JACZQL010000012.1 GCA_022545745.1 Deltaproteobacteria bacterium
GGAGAGTCCTACGGCCCGTTGCAATGATTCTACTTCCTGTGGTGTAAGAGGGTGGACCTCACCCACCGGTAGCGAACCCAGTCGGATGGGACCAAAACGCGTCCGTACCAATTTTTCCACCGGGTAGCCCAAGGCCTCAAAGATCCTCCGTACCTCCCGATACCTTCCCTCGTGGAGCTCTATCTCTAACCAGGTCTTCTTTCTCAACCGCTTCAGAATTCGCACCCTGGCAGGCGAAGTAACGCCGTCCTGGAGTCGAATGCCTGCTCGCAATCGTTTGAGATCCCTATCAGTAGATGCACCGTTGATCTTGACTTCGTAAACCTTTTTCACCTCATAGCGGGGATGGCTCAGCCGGTAAGCCAGCTCGCCATGATTCGTCAGAAGGAGGAGACCAGAGGAGTTGTAATCCAACCGCCCCACAGGAAAAACTCGTCTTGCTTTCCCAAGGGGTTTTAACCAGTCTCCCAGGTTGGGGCGGCCCTTTGGATCGCCTATGGAAGTAATCATCCTCAGCGGCTTATGGAACGAATAGTAAAAGCGTTTTTGCGATTGAAGAACAAGCCGGCCATCGACCTTTATTTTGTCCCTATCCGCATTAGCGAGAGTGCCTAGCTTGCGAACCACGGTGCCGTTAATCGTCACACGCCCCTCGAGGATCCATCCCTCGGCTTCCCGCCTGGACGCCCAACCGGCGCGGGCAATGATTTTTTGCAGACGTTCCATGACGACAGTCAATGACAAAGGGTGAATCGTTTTTACCCCGCAAACCACCATTTCTTACTGATTACACTCTATTCGTTACTGTCTACTTTCGACTCTTCTGCGGGCAGGGTGTTCTGCTCGGGGATCTGGGGTTGGGTAATCTCTTCCATCTCCTTAAGTGTCGGTAGCCCCGTTAAGTCCTTGAGATTGAAGAGTTCCAAGAATTCCCGGGTAGTGCCGTAAAGAAAGGGCTTTCCCGGGACATCTTTGCGCCCGACGATTCGGACCCATTGCCGCGCCAAAAGTGTCCCAATAATCCCGTCAACACTGACCCCACGAATATGTTCAATCTCACCCCGAGTGATGGGTTGCTTGTAAGCAACGATGGCCAGGGTCTCCAAGGTGGGTTTGCTCATCCTTGCCGCTTTTGACCGAAATAATGTTCTTATCCAGTCCGAGTTTTCCTTGGGAGTCCTCAGCTGGTATCCTCCCCCCACTTCAACCAATCGGATCCCCCTCTCCTGTGTCTCATACTCGGACTGGAGATCCTCGATGGCGGAGAGGATCTCCTTTTTCTCAACTCCTTCAATGACTGCACTTAACCGGTCCAGATTCAGTATAGCTTCAGATACGAGCAGCAGGCTCTCAATAACGGACTTCAATTTTTCACGCTCCATGGCCATTTTCCTCTCCCGTTCCCTCTCCGGCCAACTTCTCCTCCATCTCATCGAGGGGCGTCACCGCCTCCACAACGATGGGGCCCATACGCTCTTCCTGAGTGACCGAGACTGCGCGCATCTTTATGAGTTCCAACAGGGCCAGGAAAGTCGCTACCAACTGCATTCTCGAGGACGCGTCCTCAAAGAGGGAATGGAATACCACTTTGGTTTTGCGATGCAGCATGTCCAGGATGAAACTCATTTTCTCACGAACCGAAATCTCCTCCACCGTCACCAGGTGGACCTCTGCTTCGGGTAACCGCTCCAGGACCCGGTGAAAGGCCGCCATCAGGTCGAATAGGGAGACCTTCACGAAACCGTCTGGCTCAAATTCCGGCGTGGCCTCCGACGAACGGGTGAAAACATCACGATTTAACAACTCGCGCTTTGCCAGGTCCTCCGAAGCCTCCTTATACCTCTGATACTCCAGCAGCCGCCGAATGAGCTCTTCACGTGGATCTCCCCCTTCATCCTCATCCTCCTCTCCTTCCTCAGGGGGAAGCAACATCCGCGACTTGATATGAATGAGTGTCGACGCCATGATCAAAAACTCACCGGCAAGATCCAGGTTTAGGCCACGCATGACCTCTAGCGTCTCCAGGTATTGCTGGGTAATCAGAGCTATGGGAATATCGGCAATGCTGACCTCATTCTTTTTAATTAAATGGAGCAGGAGGTCCAGTGGCCCTTCATAGGCTTCCAATTGAACATTCATGGGCATGGCTTGTCCTTCCCCCTCTCAAAGGTTCGGCCGTCACAGTGAGAGCGCGTCCCGAACCTCTTCCATAGTCTTAGCTGCCACTTTTTTCGCGGATCGATTTCCCTCGGCGAGTACATCCTCTACATAACTTGGCCGACGCTCATAATCCGCCCTCTTTTCTTGGAACGGCTCCAACTGCGAGATGACGTGCTTAATCATGACCTTTTTGCAATCCAAGCAACCTATTTTCGCTGTACGGCAACCCTGGGACACCTCCGCTATTTCCTGGGGCGTAGAGTAAATCTTATGAAGCTCAAAGGCAGGACATTTCTCAGGATCACCCGGGTCATTCCTTCTGACCCGTGCCGGGTCGGTTATCATGCGACTGAGCTTTTTATCAATCTGTTTAGGAGGATCCGAAAGAAAGACGGCATTATTATAACTTTTGCTCATCTTGCGCCCATCCAGACCGGGGAGCCTCTGAGTTTCTGTTAATAGAACCTCCGGTTCTGGAAATATGGGACGATAGATCTGATTAAACCGGCGGACAATCTCCCGGGTGAGCTCAACATGAGGCGCCTGGTCAACACCCACCGGGACCTTGTTGGCCTTGTACATGATAATATCAGCCGCCTGCAGGACTGGATACCCCAAGAACCCGTAAGTGGAGAGGTCCCGACCCTCCATTTCTCGCATCTGTTCCTTATAGGTGGGATTTCGCTCCAACCAGGGAACCGGAGTAATCATAGAGAGCAAAAGATGAAGCTCCGCGTGTTCCTTGATATCGGATTGGCGAAATAGGACGCAGCGCTTTGGATCCAATCCAACGGATAGCCAGTCCAACACCATCTCGACCGTATTGGCCTTGATTCGCTGGGGAGAGAGGTAATCGGTGGTGAGGGCATGCCAATCGGCAACAAAAAAGAAACACCGATACTTGTCTTGTAATCGGAGCCAGTTCATCAGGGCCCCATGGAGGTGACCCAGATGGAGGGGCCCCGTGGGGCGTGTCCCGCTAACGATGGTATCCATTTTGTTCTGTCCTACGCCAATCCAACCATTAACCTGAGAAACAAATGAACAAAGTGGACTAGTGGAGATAAAACTGCGTCCAATAGGTGGCTCATCAATAACACCACAATAATTAAAAACCCATAGGGCTCAACTCGTGCCACTGTGGTGGAATAGGGTTCCGGCAAGAGCCCAACCAGGACCCTCCCCCCATCCAAGGGTGGGATGGGAAAGGTATTAAAGACTGCCAATACGATATTGATCCTGGCGCTGGCATGAAGCATATAAATCAGGGGAATCACAACAATAGAAGCAAGGGACCCATCCCTGGGTAGATCCAGCGAGACGAGGATTTTGAGTAACAAAAAGCTTACCAAGGCCAAAATGATATTAGTGGCCGGACCTGCCAAAGCAACCCAGATCATGTCCCTTTTAGGATTTCGCAAATTTTGGAAATTGACAGGGACCGGCTTGGCATAGCCGAATAGAAAGGGAGCATGAGCAATGACCAAAAGCAGGGGTAAGATGACGGTACCGAAGAGATCGATATGGGAGATCGGGTTCAGCGTCAAGCGGCCCATCCGGGCCGCCGTTGGATCGCCCAGCCGAAAGGCTACCCAACCATGGGCCACCTCATGGAACACAATGGCCGCTAGGATCGGTATGGCCCATATGGATATCCGCTGCACATACTCGGCAATCATCTCTAATTAATACGGCACTCCATAGCAAAAGACAAGAAAAGCCGAGGCAAATGAGGTATTTCCGCTCACCCACCGGTGCCGTTGGTCCGCTCACGGGGATGGAATCGTCGATGCACCTGCTTCAAGTGAGCCCGGTTAATATGGGTATAGATTTGAGTGGTGGAAATATCCGAATGGCCTAACATGGATTGAACCGCGCGCAAGTCGGCCCCGCCCTCCAACAGGTGAGTGGCGAAGGAGTGGCGCAGGGTATGCGGCGTTACTTTTTTTTCGATGCCAGCCGCCAGGGCATAACGACGAATCAGCTTCCAAAAGCCCTGACGGGTCAAGGCCTTACCCGAACGGGTCAGAAACAACACGGAACTGGTCCGCCTCTGGAGCAATTTGGGTCTCACCTCTCTCAGGTACACTCGAAGCCGCTCATCAGCCCATCTTCCGAAGGGCAAGACTCGAACTTTTCCACCTTTCCCACGCACGGTCAGGTAGTCCCCTTCGAGATTGATCTGTTGCGTGGGCAAGCTCACCAGCTCTGAGACTCGGAGGCCAGTAGCGTAAAGAAATTCCAGCATGGCCCGATCCCTCAATCCTAACAGGGTAGAAGGATTCGGCTGATTCAATAATCTTTCCACATCATCATGGGTCAAGGTCGTGGGGAGCCTTCTTGATTCTACCGGCAACAACAAACGGGGCACCGGATTTTCTTGAATGATCCGTTCCTTTTCTAAAAATCGATAAAACTGGCGCAGGGCAACCAGGTTGCGAGTGATGGAGCGGACACTCAGCCCGGTCTCACGAAGGGACGAAAAGTACGTCCGTAATTGGCTACCGTTTCCCTCTGGCCAAGACTTAACCCCGTTTGCCGCTAAAAAATTGGCAAGCCTATTGAGATCCCGACTATAGGCCTCCAGTGTATTTCTGGCTAGCCCTTTTTCCACCGCCAGCATGTTGAGAAAGGAATCAATGGCTGGACTAAGCGACTCTGGCATCGTTTGAGCTCAGACTTTCTATCAGTTTCTGCCGGATCGACTCCAGTTGCTCATTGTCTTCGATCTTTCTGCGCTTCCCATCCGTGATGTAGAAAACGTCGGCCACTTGATCCACATTGGTCGATATCTTGGCTAAATGGATCCAGATCCCCAGCTGGTGCAGTGCGAAGGTTATTGCAAATAGAACGCCAGTCCGATCCTGTGTGTAGACTTCAATAATAGAAAAATCATCCGAACCACGGTTGTCGAACTGAATCACCGTAGGAACACGAGGCGCGGGCCTCTTTTTGAAGAGCAGAGGGCTTCCCGATTCTTCAACCAGGCGTGCGATATCCACCGTGCCTGTCAGAACACCTTCCAGGGTGTCTTGAACCCTAGCCCACTTGCTTTCCTCCATGACGACTTCAGGCCTGCCTAAATGAGAAATACGAAACACATCCAGGATCAATCCGTCCCGTCGCGTGTTGATTCGAGCACTTAGTATGTCGAGCCCCATGGAAGCAAAGATCCCGGTGATTTGAGCAAACAATCCGGAACGGTCTTGAGTACAGACAGCCATTTCAGTGTATTCCCGCTCAGGAAAATGGCGCACACTACAAAGAAACAGTTGATTCGAATATTGCTCCAACAACTTTAAGTGAATAGGCATTTCCTCCTCTGGGGTGGTCAGGAAATACCGGTCGGTCATATTCTCGAAAAAAGCCTGGATTCGTTCCGGAGAGTACTCGGCCGAGAGTTCCTCTTTGAGCCGCGTCTGAATCCGTCGGATTTTTGACTGACTATCGGCCCTGCGAAACGCGCCCTTCTCCAAATCCTCCAAGACTCTGAGGGAACGGACAAAGAGATCCTCGAGCAACGAGGCCTTCCAATTGTTCCATACCCCAGGGGCCACGGCATTGATGTCGGCATAGGTGAGGAGGTAGAGCATTTTCAGCTTGCTCACGCTTCCCACGGATTGGGCAAAGTCAATGACCTGTTCTTCGTCGTCGATATCCCGTCGGAACGCCATATGCGACAAGACCAGGTGCTGGAGCACCAGGAAGGACAACTGGACCCGATTATCAACGTTGAGTCCAAGCCTGCGGGCGATCTTTGTCGCGGTACGACTTCCAATCTGGGAATGGTTACCTCCATGGCCTTTTCCGATGTCATGGAACAAGATGCCAAGAATGAGGACCTCGACCTTGTCCACCTCTCGCGCGAGTTGGGTCAACAGCGGCAGGTTTTCACGAGAATTCCCTGCCCTCAGAGACTCGAACTCCTTTACGGCTCTCAGGGAGTGCTGGTCCACGGTGTAGATATGGTAGAGATCATGTTGTACCATGCACAGGACCCGACCGAATTCGGGGATAAACTCGTCCAGCACTCCACATCGGTGCATCTCCACCAGAGTCTCATAGACCCGTTCAGGCCCCCTTAGAATTTGCAGGAACGCCGCATTGGGTTTCGCCCAACGGCGGAATTTCCCGTCGATCAGGCTGAGATGATCGCGAAGCACCTTGCGGGTCTCCTGATTGATCTCGACCCGATTCCGTTGCACGTCCTCGAACACGGACATCATGAGTTCTGGATAGGTATCCAAAATCTCTGGACGGGTAATGGAAAGCGCCCCCCTGGAGAAATGGACCCCCGGTCGAATCTCCCTACCTGCTGTTAGGGTTCTTCGGTGATAGAAATCGGGACCCTCGGTTGCACGGTGGAGGACGAGGGAAGTCACTCGACTGATTTGAGCGGCATGGAGGTAGTAGGCCCGCATGAAGGCCTCTACTCCCTTGATGTTTCGGTCATCTTCATAACCCAGGTTAACAGCCACCTTTTCCTGCAACTCAAAGGTGAGTTGATCCTGATGGGCCCCAGAGGAGAAATGGGTTTCATTCCTGACGCGCCAGAGAAAATCCTGCGAGCTCTTCAACTCGGAGAGATCTGTTGAGTTCAGTACGCTCTTGGATTCCAATTCATCAAGATGGTTTACGTTCCATCGTGTCTTGGACACCCATAGTGCGGTGTGTATATCCCTCAACCCGCCTTCTCCTTCTTTGACATCAGGCTCTGAAAGATAGACAGATCCCCCGTAACGCTCATGTCGGAGGTGGTTCTCCTCGATCTTTTTGCGGATAAAACGATCCCCCGATATTCCGGAAAATTGACCCTGGATGGCACCCTTGAGGTCCGTATACAGCTGACGGTCACCGGACAGAAAACGAGCATCAATCATGGCCGTCTTGACGTTCATATCCCTGTTACCGAGGCGGACAGACTCGGCAATACTTCGGATAGCGTGACCCACCTGAAGCCCCGAATCCCAAAGGGCGTATAGAATCGTCTCCGCTACTGTCTCCACAAAGGGAGTCACCTTCCAAATATGGACAAAAAGAAGATCGATGTCGGACTGAGGGTTGAGCTCGCCCCGACCGTATCCACCCTGGGCAATCACCGTGCAACGTGTGTTCAAGCTGGGGTAACGATTGACATAGTCCCTGCTGGCCGACTCAAAGAGGGTAGCGATCAGGTGATCCATCATACCCGTGTAGGCCGAAACAATTTCATTCCCTCCGGCCCCATCCCGGTGAGCCTCCAAAAGGATCTCCTGGCCTTTCCGAATGTAGGCACGAGCCGCACGGGTCGGGTCCAATTCGGTCGGTTCCAACAGCGTTTTCCAATTCATCAGGTCCATGCTAGATCACTCGATTGTCTTTCCTACAAATTCCTACCCACTGCACTGGCTTCATACTTTTTGATCCCGCGATAAAGGGCTTCAACGATGGCATTCTGGAACGATTCCCTGGCAAGGGCACGGCCCTCAAACCTGTTGGTTACGAAAAATAACTCGAGCAACACACTGGGCATTCTTGCACCCACCAATACGTAAAACAGCCCCTTTTTGACCCCGAGATCTTTGACGCGACGGTATTTTGTTCCCATATGGGACACTAGGGATGATTGGAGGTGATGAGCCAGGCCAATGGAATCCTCAAGCTTTGAGTTCTGAGTCAAGTCACTCAGAATGAATTGAAGGTCTGAAATGTTTCTCCGGGAAGTCCCGTTCTCCCGAGCCGCCAACCGTATGGTCGCCTCGTCCGTGGCATTGTCCAAGTAGTAGCTCTCGATCCCCCTCAAACGGCGGTTGCGGCTTGCGTTAATGTGAAGGGAAACAAAAAGATCGGCGTTCCGGACATTGGCAAAGGCCGTCCTTTCTTCTAGCGGGACGAAAATATCTCTTTCACGGGTGAGAACGACCTCGACAGCCATCTTATTTCTTAGCTTTTTAGCCAGTTCTTTAGCAAGGGTCAGCACGATATCCTTTTCTGCAATACCATTGACCCCGATGGCCCCCGGGTCTTTACCTCCATGGCCAGGGTCCAGTACGATTTTACGGATACGGGTTGTCCTTGCCTTCCCATTTCTTCCCTTTTTCTGTTGCCCAAGCCGGGTATCACTCCGTTTTTTTGCGACCCTTGGCCTGCCCCCATTGCCCTTCCCATGGACATCCATTACTAGACGAAAGGGACTCGGCAGCAAAAATGCCCTATAATCACCCAAACTCTTCATGTCCAAGACCATCCTCACCACGTCGCTTTTAAACTGCCCCACGCGTACCTGTTGCAACAACCGATCTTGAACGACGATCTTCCGCTTTACGTCTGAGGCAAGGCGAGCGCCCAATAGATCCACATAGATCCTGGGAGGTAACCCCTTCGAGGGGTTTTCCTTCAAGACATGGGTCTCATATTTGATCCGCCACGACAGATCCATAATGACCCGGGTGTAGCTGCGGGAGGAAACATACCGAATCCGCTTCACCAGCGAGGTCTGCGGCTTCTTCCATCTCTCGGCTTGTTTGGTTATCTTCTGACTTTTTCTTTGATCCTGCCAAGCCCGAGACCCACGGGATCCACTTTGCGACCAAATCACATCCGAGAAGTGGAGCACTCCAAGGGCCAAGATAAAAACCATGAAAAGGAACTTTGGAAATCGTTGAAAGGCCATATGGCTACCGGCTGTCCTTCTTTGCCTCTTCCACCAACCGATTGAGAAGATTCAGTGCCTCAACCGGGGTGAGCACCGACACGTCGACCCGCCTCAGCTCCTCGCGGAGCTTGGTGTCCGAAGATGTAAACAGCACCATTTGGGTGGGATCATTCCCGCTCGAGGCGCCAGCCAACCTTGGCCGTCCGCCCTCGTCCAGTTCTCCACCCTCCAGGTTCCTCAAGATATCCTTGGCCCGCTGGACCACGGAAGGCGGGAGACCGGCAAGACTGGCAACATGGATGCCATAACTGTGACTTGAGGCTCCTTCCACGAGGCTACGCAAGAATATGACGTCTCCCTTCCACTCCTTCACTGCAAAGCTAAAGTTTTTTACCCGATCCTGAGTCAGGGCCAGATCGGTCAGCTCGTGATAGTGGGTGGCAAACAAGGTCCGGGGGCGATGGTGAATACCATGAAGATATTCGGCCACTGACCAGGCAATGGAGATACCGTCAAAAGTACTGGTTCCACGACCCACTTCATCCAACAGGATCAGGCTCCTTGGAGAGGCCTGCTGTAATATCCGCGCCGTCTCCCTCATTTCCACCATGAAGGTTGATTCTCCGCGGGCCAGCGCATCGGTCGCACCGATCCTGGTGAAAAGCCGATCCACCAGCCCAATCTGGGCTTCCGTTGCCGGGACAAAGCTTCCCATCTGTGCCAAGAGGACAATCAAGGCCACCTGGCGCATATAGGTTGATTTACCCACCATGTTGGGTCCCGTGAGAATGAGAATCTGATGGGATTCGCAATCCAGAAGACAATCATTGGGAGCAAAGGCCCCGCGACCCTGGACGGCCTCCACCACTGGGTGACGCCCCTCGCGGATGGAGATGGTCAACCCCGAATCCACTTTGGGCCGTACGAAATGACAAGAATGGGCCACTTCCGCTAAGGAGAGCAGGACATCGAGGGTGGCCAACGCGAGGCTGGTCTGTTTCATTTTTTCGTAATGGGAGGCGACTTTTGCCCGCACTTCGGCAAAGAGCGAATGCTCCAGCTGTAAAATTTCTTCCTCAGAACCGAGGACCTTGGCCTCATATTCCTTGAGCTCGGGCGTGATATATCGCTCTCCATTGGTAAGAGTTTGTTTGCGGAGGTAATCGGGCGGAACCAACTTCAGGTTGGCGTTGGTCACCTCAATGTAATAGCCAAAGACCTTGTTGTATCCTACTTTCAACGTGTTGATGCCGGTACGCTTGCGTTCTTGACTCTGTAACAGGACAATCCAATCCTTTGCGTCACCTCGTACTCCTCGTAGCTCGTCCAGCTCCGCATGGAATCCCGGCCGGATAACCCCTCCATCCTTCAGATAGGGACGAGGATCGTCTACAATGGCACGTTCCACAAGCTCTACCACCTCAGGTAGATCCCACAGCTCCTGGCTAATACGGCCAAAGATCTCCGCTCGGTATCCTCGCAGTCTTCCGCCAATGGGGGTCAGGGCACGCAGGGTTTCTTTGACGGCTACGAGGTCCCTCGGGTTTGCACTGCCGGCAACAACCCGACCTGCCAGTCGTTCCAGATCCTGTATGCCTTTAAGGCATCCTCTGAGGTCCTGACGACCCCTATAGTCTTCTACTAATTCTTCAACGCCGTCCTGTCGCTCGCGGATGGCCCGCTCGTCCAGCAGGGGGTAAAGGATCCATTGGCGCAAGCGTCTGGCCCCCATGGGTGTCAGGGTATGGTCCAAGACCCCGAGCAAGGAACCCTTCCTCTGCCCTTGATAATCGGATAGGAGCTCGAGGTTGTGCCTGCTGGTTTCGTCGAGCATCATAAACTGTGATGCACGGTAGGGCTCCAATTTGC
>JACZQL010000408.1 GCA_022545745.1 Deltaproteobacteria bacterium
GATCGCAAACCGTTCTTCCTACGCATTAACCGGAGGGATTTTTTCTCGCTCTCCCGCCAACATCGAAAAGGCCCGCAACCAATTCCGTGTGGGAAACCTCTATATCAACCGGGGGATTACCGGTGCCATCGTCCAGCGCCAACCCTTCGGGGGGCTCAAGCTCTCAGGCATTGGCTCAAAGGCCGGCGGTCCAGATTATCTCATTCAGTTTCTCGAGCCCCGTGCCATCAGCGAGAATACCCTGCGCCGCGGCTTTGTCCCGCCGGAGGATCTTAAGGAATAACGAAAGCTGCCAACCCTCGCACATCCGCCACACTCTTTTCGTTTGGGTCACTTGAGTCATTCATGATTTGGTGAGAGCTTTTCGGGAGATTGACGAGAAGCCTTTGCTATTCATTTCTGCATACCAGAACCGTTCCCCGTCAAAAGCCATACAGCTTGGGACAAAAGAAACCGGAAGGTGTTCGGCTACTCTTTCCCTTACCGTGTCGTAGCGGATAAAGGAACACTTTGCTTGTTCCGCACGGCCCCAGTGACCCAAGGGGCCTGGGTCACATTCGATCAACCACAGCTCTCCGTCACAGGAGGCCGGGCTATAAATTTCTTTTTCCGTTCGAATGACCCATCGGGTCTTTCCGTCCTGTGTATCCAAACAGAAGAGCTTGCGATTATTACGGTGCGGAAGCCAAATTTGTTGTCCATCAAAGGCAATACCCGCCGCTGCCCCGTCTGGACAGTCAAACTGTCTTATCTCTGTGGCTTCTTCTAGGGACCAAAGCACAAGTCGCCGTCCGAGTTTCCCCCCGCCAGCGATGACCCATAGTCCTTCATCCGAAGGGCAGAGATCCGCCGCCAGGTAGGGAATTTCGAGTTTTGTCTCGGTTCGAGCAGTTGCAGGATCGTATGTGAAAATTAAGGAATGGTCGAGGGTGGCGTACCAGAGAAGGCCCTGGCCCCAATTGAGACCAGTGATGCGCTGGCTTTTAGAATCAAGCGGTTCATTCACAGGAGGCTAGTACCTAGCAGGTTTTTGAAAAAAGCTGTTTGCAGGCTGGTCAAAAAGATCTCAGCGGCGAGGCTTCGACCTAGCTCCCTTCGGGTCTGAGCCTCATGGTTCGAGTACCTCACCATGACCCTGAGCATGGTCGAAGGGTCAGGGTCGAAGACAGCCGAGCGGCGCGCGAAAAATCGACGAGCGGAGACGTACTTAGGCGGTACGTTGGAGCGACTCCGCTTGGAGCGGGAATGATTCCTGCAGCGATCGAGTGCAACTATCCTAAACGCCTGCTTAAGGCAGGCTGGTGGTATATGAGTCTTTTTCAGCAGCCTGCTAGGGTAGGTCCGCTTCGGGCCGGGACCATAGGAGCTATCCGTCCCTCATGGTTTTGAGTCCCTAGAGAAGAATTCACTGGATTGTGAATGCGAAAATTTTTCTTGCCTTTTGTTTCTATTTCAGTAACGTAGTCGCTGCTAATATTAATCCGCCTGCGCAGACGACCACGGGCGTAAGCCCGTGGATGAATGCGCATGGTGAACCCTCCGCAGCTCGAAGAGCGAAGGAGGGTGCTTCGGCGGATTCCGCCGAAAAAGTAATGAAGGATACCACGGGTGTAAACACGTGGAGGCTTCATGCTAAATTCAGAATTTCTCATTTAGGGTCCCGTTTGGCAGCATGGCCACCATAGAAGATAATCTCCTTAAAGTTCCGCCTCAGAATCTGGAAGCTGAAGCATCGGTTCTCGGTGGGATCTTACTCGAGAATGAGGCCATCGACCGCGTACTAGAAATTGTAACTCCCGACTTATTTTACCGCGAGTCCCACCGCAAGGTCTTCCGGGCCATGATGGAGCTAGCCGATCGCAGTGAGCCGGTGGATCTCATTACCTTGAGCGAGTTTTTAAAGGCAAAGGGAGAGCTGGACGCCGTTGGGGGAACCGCTTACCTTGCCTCCCTGGCCAATCTGGTTCCGACCGCAGCCAATATAGCTCACTACGCCAGAATTGTTCGAGAAAAGGGAATTCTAAGACACCTCATTACTGTCGCCACCGGAATTGCCACCCGTGGGCTTGAAGATCAAGGTAACGTGGAGGAATTTCTCGACGAAGCAGAAAAGAGTATTTTTGATATCTCGGAAAAAAGAATCAAATCCTCCTTTGTCTTTCTCGGAGACATGATGAATGACTCCATCAAGATGGTGGAGAAACTCTACGAGCGTAAGGAGATGATCACCGGGGTGCCCACCGGGTTTAAGGACCTGGATAAACTCACAGCGGGTCTCCAACCCGCTGACCTGATCGTAGTGGCCGGAAGACCCAGTATGGGGAAAACTGCGTTCAGCCTTAATATAGCAGCTCACGCTGCCTTGCATGCTGGAATAGGCGTAGCTATTTTTTCCCTTGAAATGGCCAAAGAACAATTGGGGCTTCGAATGCTTTGCTCGGAGGCGAGGGTAGACCATTCGAAAGTTCGGTCAGGCCATTTGGCAGAGCGGGAGTTTCCTGCCTTGGTTAGTGCCGCGGGAAGGTTGGCAGAGGCGCCGATCTATATTGATGATACGCCCGCGATTTCGATTTTAGAACTCAGAGCTAAGGCGCGACGTCTGGTCCGAGATAGGGATAAAAAAATAGGTCTAATTGTTGTGGACTATCTCCAGCTCATGCGCGGTATGTCCACGGTGCAGAACCGAGAACAGGAAATCTCGGAAATTTCACGTTCGCTAAAGGCCTTGGCCAAAGAGCTACATGTCCCAGTCATTGCTATTTCGCAGCTTAATCGTCGTGTGGAAGATCGGGGAGACAAGCGGCCTATGATGGCGGATTTGAGGGAGTCAGGAGCGATTGAGCAAGACGCCGATGTTATCGCTTTTATTTACCGGGATGAAGTCTATAATAAAGACTCAACGGATCAAGGTATGGCGGAAATCATCGTGGCGAAACAACGCAATGGCCCCACCGATACGGTTCGCTTGACGTTCATAAATACGATTACCCGTTTTGATAATTACTCCCACGTTGAGGAATTTTATCACGA
>JACZQL010000409.1 GCA_022545745.1 Deltaproteobacteria bacterium
AAGACCGGGGAGGTTTTGGTATCACCGCCTGTGGCAGACTTTTGGCGGCTGGTGCCCGGTGATGTAGTACCAGTGGGCATGGACGAACAGCGGCGGACGATTTCGTCGCAGATTGGTGGCACCATAGCTTTTCTTCCTGGTACTCCACCGAGAACGGTTAGTGATCGGCAAGGTTTCGTCGAGGCCCGAATAGATTATCTAAATTATCTTTTCAGCCAAAGTGCTTATCTCGTGGCTGCTGTAGACAACCCTCAACTGTCGGAACTCGTTGTGTTAATTCCGCGGGTGGTACTGCTGGTCAATACAAATGGAGGGCTACCCTTGGAGGCCGTCGAGGCGGCCATTGTTCGAGCTTTACCGTCGGCACCTTTAGAGATGTACGATCTCCCTACAGAGATGCACAAGGTAGGAAGTGATATGTTCATCTCCCTAGCTCTGGAAAATATGAGGATCTATTTGGTGGGAGGGTTGCTGTTGGCACTTATTGCGATTTTATCGGTGGCTTTGGTCAATTACGTGGAGGATCGCCGTACATTGGCCTTGGTGCGAATCCGGGGTGCCTCGCCCCTTCAAATATGGCGATTTTTTGTCGCCATGTTGATCGCGCCGGGGCTGTGGGGTCTGGTCTTGGGTGGGCTGATCTCTCTGCTCGCCGGGTATGGATTGGCGAATCTGCTTTGGAACCTGCGTGAGATTAAGACAGCGGTGCAGCTGTTACCCACCCACCTCGTTGTCTCTTCACTGAGCGTTGCGATCGTTGTCTGGGTTCTGATCATATTGCTGGGGGTAGCATTCTTTTTTAGTTGGTGGGTCTTTCGACGCACTGCACGGGAAACTGTTGCGGAAAGATAAAACCGCAAGTGATTGCTCTTTCCGCTTGTTGAGCTGGAGGTAGAAAATGTCATCACAGTCTTTTTTTTCTGCAACCGGTGTGTCGGTAGAGATTTGTAGGTTAAATAAGACCTATCGGACGGCTGCTGAGGAAATAAAAGCTTTGTGCGACGTCGATTGGTCGGTTCAAGAGGGGGAGGCCGTCGCGGTAATGGGCCCTAGCGGATGTGGGAAAACCACTCTGCTGAATCTTATTGGTGGTGTCGACCGGCCCTCTGGTGGCGAGGTCATCGTGGATGGCGAGAACTTGAGTCAAACCCATGAACGCGCGCTGGAGAAATATAGGCTCCTGAAGGTTGGTTTTGTTTTTCAATTTTTCAATCTCATTCCTACCCTGACGGCTTTAGAGAATCTGGAATTGCCCATGATGGTGGCTGAGGTTGACGAGACAGCGAGACATGATCGAGCACAGGCCCTTTTGAAAATGGTGGGCTTAGAGGAGAAAGGCGGAAAACAACCAGAGCAGCTGAGCGGGGGAGAACAACAACGAGTTGCTATTGCCCTGGCTTTGGCCAATGATCCTGCTTTGATTCTCGCTGACGAACCCACCGGCAACCTGGATACCACCAATGGGAATGCGATCGCTGGACTCCTTGGCTCCTTGTCCACAGAGTATAACAAAACGGTCATCATGGTGAGCCACGATCCCAAGGCAGTGGAGCTGTTCCCAAAGGTGTACTTGATGCGGGACGGTCGCTTTGTCTAGGGAAAATTCTCCGATTCAGGGCCTGTTCTGTAACCGGGAATGCTGGTGTCAAGATGGGGACACTCCATGATTGGCCTCACTTGACTTTAGCGTGCGAGGTCGCTAAAAAGTAGGCATTGGAGTCCCAGGTATTTCGTGTCAAACGAACAGGGAAATGTTTGGCAACACATCCAAGGTGTCAAGGAGGTCAACGATGATCCCATTACAGAAGACTTTGAAAATTTGCCTGTTGTTAGGGTGCGTCCTATTGATGGGTGGATTCCTTCAGAATGAGCAATTTGAGAAGGGGCAATATCCCGAGCCCCGTTTTCCATCTTACTTGCAAGAACCCCAATCCGCGGAAGAGGTGATGCGTGCAGTTCGAGGGCTGGTCCGCAACAAATCCGGGTTTGAGGGATTTGGCATGGGCGTCGCCGAGAAGGGCGAGACGATCTTGCTGGTCACTACCATAGATGCGGAGGACATGATCGTGGAGGGCGTTCGGCTGGCTCTGGAGGAACGGGGAGTCAGGGTCTACGTGGAGCCGGACTACCAACTGGTGGGCGTGAGCCGCAAAGACGCTATGGCCCTGCAAGAGGCCAGGCGGACCCATACGGCCGAACAAGGTTATATGGAAGGGGCGAGTTGGGTGGAGCGAGTGTTTCCCGACCCTGAAGCGGCCAAGAAGTGGCTCAAGGGGAGAAGGCCGGACCTCTACGAGAAGGTCTTCCCGAAGGGCAGGGAACTGCCTGCCCATTTGAAGGAGATACAGAGAAAACTAAGAGGCGTGGGTAAGGCACTTCAGGAGTTTTTGGAGAAGCATCCGGAAGTCAGAGGTATTTTCTGGGGCAAAGGCGGAGGCACAGGTCGGCGGCGGGCACTCTATCCGCATGATGAGAAATTTTTTGGGATGTTTACGGCGGACAACCGGTGGGAAGCGATGAGCCGGGTGGGTTCCTATCCGGCAGACGTGTGGCAGTTAACGGAGGAACTGACCATCGAATCTTTGGCTTACGTAGACAAGATGCACGTTATGGATCCGGAGGGGACGGATGTATCGGCCGATTTCAGCCGACTTCAAGCAGAGCGGTGGGCGCGCGGCGCTTACCAAAGGGGACACCTGTATATGTTTCCCAACATTGCGACGGGCCGCTTTGGCTACTCGGTGGTGAACTATCCGGCTTTTCAAAGGGAATGGCTGGCTCGGGAACCGATCGCTCGACTAGAGGGGATCATCGCGGGCACGAATGGTCACGGAGGTTTTTTCCCCCGTTGGGAAGTGCATTTTAAGGACGGTTTTATTCGTGAGGTCAAGGGCGGCGGGCTCTACGGGGAGTTGCTCGGGGAGTTTTTGAACTATCCTAAGATCAACGAGCTCACCTATCCCTTCCACGAAAAGCCCGGGTTCTGGTATCTGTACGAAATCGCCTTTGGCACCAACCCGAAGTA
>JACZQL010000410.1 GCA_022545745.1 Deltaproteobacteria bacterium
TGGGGTGGTGTCCCGGGCCGTGTGATCGGTGAGGTGGACCGGGTTGCCGCCCTCTGCGTCCACGATCCAGAGATCACCGTGGTAGGAGAACACGATCCTGCCATCGTTGCTCACGTGGGGGTCGCGCGCGAACAGGATGGGCTCCGTGGGTTCCGCGGCCATGCCGAGCAGCGCCAGAACGGAGAGGAGGCCGCCGGTGGGGAACATGTACATCACTGATTCCTTTGCGTGCCTGGGTACTTTGTGTAAGTGGGTCCGTTGGCTCGGGCGGTCAAGACAAAGTCATCCATTTCCTGCTTGCCGATAAGAGTGGAATCGGTATGGGCTACGAAGGTGAAGTTGTGATCGAGAAGGGCTACATGGTCGATGTCTGGCTGGCGCCCCAGTTCTTCGATCTGGCGTTGCACTCCGATTTCCTTCTTGAAGTTCAGGATATAATCGGCATTGGCATGGACGACTATGATCCCAGGGATGCTGCGAGCCCCAATGGCCACGCCAAATACACTCCCTTTCCGAAATCTCTCTTCTGTGATTTGAGGAGGAGGTTGGCTGGAGGTTGTATCTTCTTCTCCGGGTAGGACCCAACGTCTCCCCCACATATAAATCATCATCTGTTGATGCCGCTGGAGGGGTGCCCGTTGCATCCGATGTATCTCCGCCATCATCTCCCTCATCCCCATGGGTATCTCTGGGGGAGAAGGGAAGGTCCAGGGCTCCCCTTCGTCGTCTAAGAGTTCGATCTTTTGAAGTCGGTTCATGGAGCTGATCTCTTGGAGAAAATTAGGATCCATGGGGCCGGTAAGGAGGAGTTGGTCGATCAGGCGGGCGTTGTCCAGGAGCCGCTGGCTCACGATCTTTTCAATAAGAGAGTTGCCAAGAATGGCATTTTTTGCGCTGGCCGCCATTGCCTCGGCGAGGGCCAATCCCTTAGCCTCGGTTTGTCGCAAGAGTTCGCTCTGCAACCTTCGACTCTCGGAGAGAACGTAAAGAGAGACGAGAACGAGTAGTAACAGAACGGAGGCCAAAAAGTAGCGTGCTAACAGAGGCTTTTTCATGGTCAGGGATAGTTTAGCTGTTTTACTTACCCATATAAACAAGAAGGTGGGGGACTTATGTCCCCAGGTTCCCTCAACCAGGCCTTAAAAACCCCCCCGGGTTTGAACCCGGGGGGTTGGCTCGGCTACCTATTGTTTAATAGGGCTTACGAGCCACTTCTCCAGGGGCCGCCGAAAGGCATCACATTACCGAAGGGGTTGATGTGAAAGGTGCGGAGCTCACCCTCTGAGTTTTTGAGTTCTACGGCGTAGGCCGTGTGATGCATACCACCGAAGGGAAGGACCCTCTCCACCTTGAAGCCTGGGAGATTTGTGTCGGCATACTTCTGGGCTAATTCTTTTGCATTCTCTTGAGTGATTGTTGCGATGGATGTCCCGCGCAGCCCAGGGCAGTTTGCCTCTCCATCTCCCCGGCCCATACCGTGGCCACCCCTCATTCCATATCCCATCCCGCTTCCACCATGACCCATCTCGCCTCGGCTAAAACCCATACCCCTTCCGGGACCGTGACCTCCGGGCCATTGGGCCGTAGCCGCACTTACCAGAAGGATCAGTGCGCCCCCTGCTAGTATCACGCCTAGAATCTTTTTCATGACCTTTCCCTCCTTTTCGTCAGATTCCTATTCCCTTTGTATTGCATACAGCGTGCCAAATTTTCTGTACGCGAAAAGGCTCGAATTCTGAGGAATTCCTTCGAATCCAGGGCAGGAAAATGAGCTCGGGTTCGTCAGAATGGTCGACTGGGTCGACCAAGTGGTCGAATAGGGATAGTCCTGAAGGTGGCTATCAGAAATGACCTGGTGATGTAGGTAACGATTAAGAAGAAAACTTGCGCGAAGAAAAAGGGAACCCTCCTCGCGGAGGGCCCCCCCTTGGTTACCAGAATTTTAACAGCGACTTTCAGGCTGCCTTGTTCTGACCGCTTTTTCCGTCCTCGATCTGGATCGGCACCTTCTTCGCAGCGAGGTGAACCGGAAGCGGTACGGAAATCTCGAGAACTCCCTTCTCGAAGCGGGCCGCGATTTTGCTCGTGTCCACCCCCTTGGGTAGGGTAACCCGGCGCTCGAATCGGCCGGTGGAGGTTTCACGATAGAAATAGTTCTTCTCATCGACCTCCTTCTCGTTCTTTCTCTCTCCCTTGATGATCAGGGAGTTGCCTTCTACGACGACTTCCACCTCTTTTGCTTCGACGCCCGGCAAATCCAGACGAATGAAATACTGTCCATCCTTTTCATAGCCATCCAATGCTGGCCACCAACGACTCAGCTGGTCTTCCTCCCGCTCCAAACGGAAGGGTAGAGCGAACAAATCGTCCATATCCCTGTGCCAATGGGTCAACTCGTGAAAAGGATTCCAGCGTACTAGATCTCTCATTGTATTCTCCTCCTTTTAAGATTTATCCCGACCTGGCCAGGTCATCGACTTAAAAGAAAGTTAAGCATCGCACCTCGAGTTGTCAAGGGGGAACTTGGCCGTTGCGCTTCAAACTCCACATTTCGTCGCCTTTTCACTCTGAAAAAATCGGGGGTTGCCATTCCTCGATGAATGGTTAAATTTTATGAGAAGCGTTGCAGGATTAGTCCTAAACGAATCATGCTTGATTACATAAGACGGAGATAACTATGGATAGCAGTCGATTAACCGAAAAGTCTCAAGAGGCACTGCAGCGCGCCCAGTCTCTGGCCCAGCGCCGTAACCATCAAGGAGTCGATATAGAGCATGTGCTCGCGGCTCTAGTGGAGTCACCCGAAGGTCTTGTGCCCGTGATTCTACGGCAAGCGGGTATTGCCATGGCTATGGTCAAACAAGAATTGGAGCGTGCGTTAAACCAGATTCCCCAGGTTTCAGGATCTTCTGGCGGCCTCGATAAGATCTATGTAACCCAAAGGCTGGCGCGTCTGCTGACGCGGGCGGAGGATGAGGCCCGGGAGTGGAAGGATGAATATGTGAGCGTAGAGCAGTTGCGTC
>JACZQL010000013.1 GCA_022545745.1 Deltaproteobacteria bacterium
TTCTGTCAGCGACCGTTACCTGTTGCAACTCTGGCTGAGCCGTAGGAGGGGCCAATTTGGACGGGTGTACGGCAACAGCCTGCCGAGTTGGAGGCTTAGGTTGCTGTATGCTTGCCTTAGCCATAGGCGTCTCAAATTCGTCACCTACGACTTTGGGAGGCTCTACTTTTGTTTGCCGGAAATCAGGACGCTGCTTGGGCAACGCGCGACGATTTTGCACCTGGACCTGTTTCTTGCGCAAAAGTTTACTGTGAAAAGTAGCTGTCCCTGAACCCAGCAAGAAATGGGGCGAGCTAACTTCGAGTCCAGCAGGTGGACCTGAAGTTTCAACTCCCTCTACCCGCGGCACGCTAACCCGCTCTACCGGGACCTTGTCAGAGGAACGGCTTCCACCGAAGAAACAGGAGGTCAACAAGAGCAAGCCTGTCATCAACCCTGCAATTCTACCAAAGGGCTTTAATACCCTACCCACTTTATGCCCCCTGCCCGGGTTCCGCGCCAACTCGTTGCGCCGAATGGGTCCAGCTAGAAGATATCATATTCTGCGTCTTTATAACCCAAGACGACTTTATCTCTAAAAATGGCTTTTACCTGAATTTCATTAATGGACTGCCCCGCTTTGAGAAAGTTGGTCTCTTTCTTAGTTGTGTCTTCGATCATGGCAACAGGGTCCTCTCCCCATGAGATCCCTACCAGTTTCAGGGTCTTTATCTTCTCCTGCAGGACTTGCAAGGCATTTGATTGCGGCGGTGGCAGCGGTTTCAGCGGCTGCAAAGGTATCGCCTTTGGCTCTGGCTTTATGGGCCTTGGAGCAGGCGCGGCGGTAAAAATATTCCTTTTCTCCACTTCTTTCAGATAGTCTAGCAGGGGTCTGAAAGCAGCCAACTCCTTTTTAACCCCAGCCTCATTCCCTGCAGCAGGGCTCGGTTCTACTGCACGATCCGTTAGATACTTTGGAATGGTCCGAACCCTGTTCATGTTAAAAGCGATTCCGCCAAATACGAGAATGAGGAACACGATGAGGGCCCGATTCATTAGCCTCAGGTTTAATTCGGGTGACAAACCCGCGGCGGAACGGACCCAGGATGACCCATTGGTTTTATTCCGGCGGGCAAATAAATTCTTTGACCAGGTTCTCACATTCCAGAAGACGGACCTCTGCGCGGTCTTTGGCTTCAGTTCACCCCTTTCACCAGACTCGATGAGCCTCAGAAGTCGCTCTTCTGGGGTTACGTTCGGGTCCACCATCTCAATCCAAGGCATGCTGTTCGGTTAATTGACTCTCCCGATTGATCAGAGTTCGAATAACCTCCTCATCCACATCCTCCTTGCCCGATAAGACCAATTGCTCCAAGGCGTCGTGGCAAATGGTGGCGATCCGGCGAGGATAACCTTGAGTGTATTGGTAGATTTCCTCCATCGCCTTCGTGGTGAAAAGTTCCTCACGCGAGTCATAGCCGGCTTGCCGCAGGCGAAAGGTGATCATCGCCTTTGTATCCGATTTATCGAGCGGGTGAAGGACATACCTGAGGCAGATACGATCCCAGAAGTTTCTCATTCTTCTTATTCGCGGCAGCAGCTCCATTTGAGCCATCAGGATGAGCTGTAAGAGTTTGTACTCATTGGTTTCGTAGTTAAGGAGGGTTCGCAAAAGCTCCAAGGAAGCAGGGCTCAACCGCTGGGCTTCATCAATCAACAGCACGACAGTCTGGTTTTCTTTGACCCCTTTCTCAAAGAGGAACCGCTCGATCACTTCCAAGGATTCCACGACTGAAAGCGTGCCGGATTGCGGGGCAAGTCTGAACAGTTTCAGCAGTGCAGTCAGGAACTCGGTTTCCGTCTCATAGACTGGATTGAGCATCAGATGGGAAGAAACATTTTCCTCTCGTTTCAGGACCTGGAAGAGCCTGCGGCTTAGAGTCGTCTTGCCTACCCCCACATCTCCTAAGATGAGGCTCATCCCCCGTTTTAATTTAATGGGGACCTGAAGGCGGTAAAGGGCGGCTTTATGGGATGCCGACTCGTAAAAGAAGGCGGGATCCGGACTGGTTGAAAAGGGCTCTTTGTCTAACCCCAAGATTTGATAGTAGCTCATGTCCTTTTACGAGAAATTTGCCGTTTCAAGTTTGGGACAAATCCATTATATTCCGTTGGGTTAGCTCCTGGCAAACCAACTGCACACCATACGATGCCGGTGCATGATTATACTAACGCCCAAGGGCGAATGCAATCTTAATTATGTATAATTATAGCTGAGTTATAACCTCCCTGTAGCGTCTTTCTAACTCCCTGCAATATGGTTTTCTAACCCATGCAGGTTGTACGGGGTAATGAAATATAGGATTTGTGAAATGGGCGAGTCGCGATTAGTGTTCGTGACGAAAGAACGGAAAGGGAGCCGTTTGGTCCGAAAGCTGAATTGATTATGAGGTTCTAGCTATCAATTTCGAGAATCTTATCGAGCTCACCTCTCGCATCAAGTTCCCTGATCTCTTCGAATCCGCCCAACGGTCGCCCGTCAACAAATATCTGAGGTACGGTCTTGCGGCCGGACGACTGCCAGATCTTCTCCTGTAATGCCTCGTCCTGGCTTATGTCGATCTCTTCAAAATCCACGCCCTTAGACTTTAACAGGGCCTTAGCATGCCGACAGAAGGCACAATAGTCTCTTGTATATACAATGACTTTCGGCATGGAATCTCTTTCTCGTTTCCTACTTGTTCTGCTGTGGCAGCGCCCGCAGGTGGGCCTCCACCCTCTCCGCCAGGGCTCGGTTCTTTTGACCGGTAAGATTTATGAATTTCTGGTAATGGATCCGGGCCTGCTCGAGCTCTCCTAAGCCCTCTAAGACCAAGGCTAGGTTGTACTGCGTTTGGGGAAAAGCCGGCTTCAAGTTCAACGCTTTTTCCAGGATCTCACGCGCGTCGTAGAGCCGCTCTTCCTCTCGGTAAACTAAACCGAGGTTGTTCAACGAACTCAAATTGCCTCGATCGAGAGAAAGGGCCGCCTGATAGTTTTTTATGGCGCGTTTGAGGTCTCCCTTGAGATGATAGATTACGCCCAGGTTGTGTTGCGCTCTAACATAACTCGGGTTCAGAGCCAAGGCCCTCTCAAAGTGGTAGATAGCCTGACCATGCTTCCCCAACTCTTTATAGACCAACCCCAGGTTGTTGTGGCCCTCCGCGTATAGGGGCCAGATCTGAATAACCTTTTCGTATTCACTCTTCGCCCGCAAGAAATCTCTCTTTTCCTGGTAGGACAGGGCAAGGTTGAAGCGGTGCCGTACTTCGTCCGACAGATCCGAGGTGACAGTCACCTCCGCGTTCGTAGCCCTGCGCCGAGTTGCCTTGCGTCGCGCTCGGCGCGTAGTCTCCACTGGCTCCCCTCTCCCAAGCGATCCTTCCTCTTCAGCCACCAGTTCGGCATCGTTTATCAGAGGATCTTGTGCCCCCAGCGATTGCTGGGCTAACGCATTTACTTTTTCCACTTCCAAAGGTTCGACGGCGGGAACGGATGGAGGAGGAGTTAGAATCAAGTCCACTGGGCGCTTTTTCGCTGCCAGAGAGGATGAAGAGAACTTGACCTTTTGACCGGGTCCGTAAAAAAAATAGACGAATAGGAAAACAAAGAGTACCACGCCGCAGGCCAGGCCAATCCCAAGGGTGGGGGAAAGGCTGCGCCCTTTCAAAAGGGAGTTGATGCTTTTACGCAACCCGCTCTGATTCTGCTCCCCCACCAGGGGTAAGGCCCCGGTGGGCTGGGCTGTACGATAACGCCTCGTCAGCCTGCTCGCCTGAGCCTTTTTTAAGGCATCCGCTATGAGGCTCATGGAAGTGGTGTCTGAGGTACCATACTTGTGGTCAAGATGACCTTGATATCCGCGAACCCCTCCGCTTTCTCAAAGGTCTTTGCCACCTCCTCGGCCTCCGCCTTCCGGTTGAACTTGCCGATAAAAATACGGTGGGGGTTTGGCCCCTCGTCGGTCTCCGCCTTACTGAGGAATAAGGGATAACCGGTAGCCTTTACCCTCTGGGCCACCCCCATGACTTCAGCCTTCGTCCCAAAGGAACCAAGCTGGACCGTGTAGAAAGGCACCCTTTTGGCCATTGCCATAGACTGCTGGTCGGACAAAGCGGCGTGGGACCCCTTGGAGTCCTTCCTGAACAGCAACCAATTGAAGTCCACGAAAAAGCCCGCTGCCGCCAGGCCCAGGCAAAAAATCATTATGGCAGTAAAAGTGAGGGCGAGCCGTTTCGTGAACGTTCGGGTTGCGGGAACGCTATCTTGGCCCTCCAGGCTTTTTAGTCCCTTCAATACCGTCCGGCGTTGTATCTCGCGGCTCTGCGCTGCATAGCCCGCCAACAACGCACGGTCACAGGCAAGGTTGATGAGCCGAGGAATCCCACCGGAATAGCGAACTACCTTACGCATGGCGCCGGGAGTGAATTGGATATCACCTGAAGACCCTGCAACCATTAGCCGATGTTGAACATAGCGTGGGACCTCATCCCTTCGTAGAGGTCGCAAATTGTAGCGGATAGAGATCCTCTGGTTGAGCTGCCTCAACCGCGGAAGGGAAAGTTTCTCTGCCAGCTCATTCTGACCGATCAGTATAATCTGCAAGAGCTTCTCTTTTTCTGTCTCGAGATTCGACAGGATGCGAATCTCTTCTAGGACAGGTAGAGAAAGGACTTGCGCCTCATCGATGATCAGGATGGAATGACGATTGAGTGACTGTTGGCGGAGGAGGAACTGGTTGAGTTCGTCCAGATAACCCTTTTTGGCCCTTGCCCTGCTTTTAACTCCGAAGTCGCTCAGAATGCACTGGAGGAGCTCCTGTTCTGACAACAGGGGGTTGAATATGAGGGCGGTGTCCGTTGCATTGGGGTCGATCTGGTTTAACAGGGTGCGGCATAGAGTTGTCTTTCCAGTCCCGACTTCCCCGGTAATCAGGATAAATCCCTCTTTTTCCCGTATCCCATAGAGTAAATGCTCATAGGCCTCCCGGTGATTTTCACTCAGGAAAAAATATCGCGGATCCGGGGTCAGGTTAAAGGGCTTTTCCTTAAGGCCGTAAAATTCCTCGTACATCTCTCATTCCCTCGCAAACAGTTTCCTCGACGTCGAACCCAATGGGCCTACCAAGGGGAGGCCCCCCTTAACTTTTTCAACCTGGCTAGATCTCGTGCCGAAATCTGATCGGCCCTCTTGCCCACCAGGACGGTCGGGCGTAACAAAACCACCAGCTCGGTTTTATCGCGCATCTGGATCGTCTGGCGGAAGAGACGGCCGATTCCTGGTAGGTCTCCGAGTAGGGGGACCTTTCTCTCGTCATCTGTCTGCCTCTCATCGATCAGCCCACCGATAACCACCACCTGGCCCGCCTCAGCCCGGACGATCACATCGGCCTCTCGAACATCGAGGATAGGAACCGAAATGGTGGTGTTGTCTACGGTGATGTCTGCCGTTCTATCACTTCTCGATACTGTGGGGCGAACGTGGAGAATGACACTCCCATCCGAGCTGATCTGGGGAGTGATGGACAAAACAACCCCCACGGTAACCGTGCGGGGTGTCACCGTCGTGAAGGACTGGACTCCTGAAGGGCCTGGGGTTCTCTCGGTCTCTGTGACAAAGAAGACATCATCAGTCGCAGAGCGAAGTACAGCGGTCTGGTTGTTAAGAGTGGTCAGCCTGGGACTGGACAGGACATTGACCTCCCCCTGCGAGCTTAAAATATTGATCAGTGCATCGAAATCGGTACTGGTGACACCGATCTGAAAATCCGTCGTGTTGGCAGGTGCCAGGGCCTGGTTAAAGATCTTACCCGAGGATGTCGCACCCGCCAAGGCTCCTGCTCTGGCCACAGCTGCCCAGTTGATACCAAAGCGGAATTCTCCTGTAAGGGTAACCTCGATAATCCTTGCCTCGATGAGGACCTGCCGTTGTACGGATCCCTCCACGGCTTCAAGAAAAGTCGCAATTCGATCCAAGGATCGCGGAAAATCGGTCACCAGGATATTGCCCCCCTGCTTATCCATAACGAGCTTTCCATCCGTTGAGAGCAACTGGGTCACACCCGCCTCAAGGCTACTCCATAGGTCGGTCTCGGAAGAGGTGGTAATGGTGGTCTGGCCCCCTGCCCCCCCTCCACCACCAGCGGCTCCAGCCGTGGCGCCACCGACCCCGCCGGCAATACTTGCACCGATCTGGGCTGTGGTGGATGAGGTCCCAGTCCGTTTTAGGTTCACATACCCAAGAGAGAAGATCCTCGTTTCCAATGCGGGTCTAGAGACCCAAATCAGGTTTCGTTTAACCTTGTATGTCAAACCAAGAAGCTTGGTGAGTGTGTCCAGGGCATCCGTCAAGGTGACATTTTTGAGATCCAGGGTAACGGTCCCCTGAACATCCGGGTTCACCACAATGTTGTAGGAGGTCTGCTTGGAAATGGATAGCATGACCTCATGGATATCCGCATCGCGCAGCGTGAAGGAGTAAACCCGTTCCGGTTCTCTCTCTTTCTCAATCTCCGTAACGATCAATTCGGGTAGGGGCTCCTGCGAAGAAGCCTGGGTAGGCACCCGAGCGGCCTGAGGAGTTTGCACGGCAACCGGGGCCCTTGGTTTTGCACATCCCAATTGGGTAACCAGACCGAGGGCAATCAACCCGGACGTAACAGAAAAACGACGTCTAAGCATTGCGCCTCCCTGTTTCACTTTTCTCGAGCTCCATTGTTTTTGGTGACCCCATTATTTTTTTCCGGCCCCGCGATTTGAGCAGAAATCCTATGGAGTTCAGCGGCCCTGAGAATCCTCCTACGCCCGTTCCTTTCCAAGACCACGGCATCCCGCCGGATTTCTACCACCTTCTCTTCCCCTATATTTTCGCCCACAGAAACCGTATAACGACCAAGGGTAGCCACCGATTTGTCCTCACCCACGATAATGGTCTTTACGTCTAGTCCCTTGGTCCCAGGTCGTCCTCCCGTGGCTTCTTCTTCGGGAGTCAGAAACGGATTGCGCCCCCAGTGAACCGCCTCATCCGTGCGTCTGACCGCTGATAATTTTGGCTGAGTGTCCCCCGCAGCGTCAGGTCCAAGAAGGGGCGGACTTAGCAGCCCACGAGGCCCCCTTGACTCCTTGGGTTCCTCACCATTACTGAGATAGTAACTCCCCAAAGCCACGAAAGCCACCACCAAGATGAAACTATACCACAACTCTCTTTTCACTTTACTAAGACCAGCAAGTCTCCGTTCTTGTAATATGCCTGCCAGCCCACCTCTGACACCACGAGAGGAACACCTCTTTGCATCTTGAGCGAATCAACCCGCACCCACCGCGGAAGATTTTGCAACGCCTCAAGAAAATAGGCGATCTCTCGATAGTCTCCGGCAAATGACAGCCTGACGGGGAATGAAGATATAGCTTCGGAATCTTCGGCAGGTTGCGCCTTTTGGGCAGCGGTTGAGGCCGCCACAGCTGAGCCCGGCGCGGACGAACTGACCTCATCTGTATGCAAAGAAATCTCGGACAAGTTGTACTCGCGGGTAAGATAACTCACCTGTTGAAGTAACGTAGGAAGGTCCTTACCCTCGGGCAACATTCGGAGCAGACGTTCCTGCGCCTCTTGCAGGGATTTTCTCTCCTTCGGCTCAAGGGGAGGAAATCGTCGCCAAATGTCTTGGCCAGCGGCCAGGTCTTGTTCCACCCGGGCAACCTCTCCCATGAGGCCTCGGATCCGATGGACCTTTATGCCCCAAAAAATGACGGCCCCTACGGTAATCGCTCCCATGGCGAACGCGAGGAACGACCAAGACAACCTATGGTTCAAACCCTGCCAGGCCACCTACAAAAACCTCACTTGACCGCGGACCTCGAACTGGATCTTTGTCTTTTCAATCTCCGTTCCCTGCCCTACTGGCGAAACCTCACCCCCAGGCGGCACGGCCAGTTCTGTTTCCCCGGAAACCTGGCCCGTTTCCTTTATGGTCGACATCTTTAACGGTAGCAACTCTATCTCTTCCAACCTCAAGGATCCTTTCAAACTTCGATAAAAGTCGCTGAAGGCAAGTTGAGCATCGTAGGCCCCTGAAGAGACAACCTCCCCTTTCAGGTTGATCTGCCATTTCCCATTATCCCTACCCATACTCAAGGTTGTGAAGATCAAATCGGGTGGAGCAAGGCGACTCAGGGTCTTAAAGAGCGTCACCCATGGGGGCGGTGGCTCGTAGATCTGATTGACGCTTAGGGATTCATTGAGAAGCCTCTGGTTTTCATGCAGCGCACGACTCTTTTTTGCCAGCTCGATGGCAGGGAGCCATTGGGCATAGAGGACCTTCCTCTCAGAGAGAAGATCCCTGTAGTGTCGTTCCGCACGCACCAAATAAAAATGAAAGGCGGCGAGGATAAGCAAGATCATCATCATTGAAACGGGTTGATAGAGAAAAGACAGATTCACAGTAGGCCAGTTGCGCACCGAGGCGCGTGCGGTTTCGGGAATCAGATTGATCCCCCTTTTGACATGGGTGGCAGCCACAAGACCAAGGGGGATAATAAATCTGGGGAATTCAGCTTGAAAAAATTGCGCTCGCTCTTTCAACGGAGTGAGATCCAGTGATGGTCCAGGTCGCACAATCTCCCCTTCGCTATCCATCTCGTTCCTGAGCCGTGCCTTGAGTTCTTCCAATCCCCGCTCTCCTGCCAGCAGGAAGTTCAACCCACCCCCATCTGCGAAATGCTGCCGATGATACAGCAGGGCGCGATGGGCCTCCTTCATGGCCTCACCCACAAAAGAGTGAATCCCTCCTTCAGACCCCCCGCTCGAAAATTCCCGATAAAAACTCCAAACACCGTCCATGGCTCCCAGGAGATAACCCTCCTGGCTTCCCAGGAAGAGAAAGACACGTAGCCCTGTCTCTCCGCCTTCCACCAATTTGAGGGCCCGAAGTAGGGAGGTAGGAGCCGTGGTAATGAGGGCCGGCTTTAGGTGACAACGATCCAATAACTGCCGGGCTTCATCCACTTGTGACCTGGGCGCCATGGCCACCAAAACCCTGAATTGCTTGAGGTCCCCGGACACCACCTCGTCCGTGACCTCCCAGTCGATGGTCACCTCCTCACCCCCCTCAAAGGACCTCATCTCTCGTTGAACCACCACCGCTAGCTCATTCAAAGGCATGAACGGAAAATCCAGGAGCCTGTGTACGACTCCCGGACCTGATAGGGAAATGGCCACTGGCCAAGAGCGATAACCCTTACGCGCAACGAGGACTTCCAGTTGCTGTGCCAGGTTTTCGGGATTGGCGGTGAGGCTCTCCTCCGATTCAAAGTCGTGCAGGCGGAGCACCCCTCCGGCATTGGATCCATGAACCAATCGGAGATGTTCTGCTCCCATCTCGATTCCGAGAACGCCTGACATCCCTACCTCCCACCAATCCTTCCAAGAACACTGTACAATGGGATGAAGATAGAGAGCGCAACACCCAATACAATCGTGGCCAGGACAACCACGATCAAGGGCTCCATGATGGCGAAAAGCCTTTTGACCGTGGTAGGAATCTCCCGATCAAAATACTCAGTCACCCTTTCCAGGCTGGTATCAATGGTACCGCTACTCTCCCCGACAAACACCATACGGATCACCAACGGCGGAAAGACCCCGGTCTCTTGAAGGGCCCTCCAAAAGGAAACCCCTTGGTTGACTTTTTCTCTGGCCTCTCGGACCCCTTGAGCAATAAGGGCATTTCCCACCACCCGTTCGGTAATGGCAAGGGTCTGAGTGATATCGATCCCCGTTCCCAGCAAGGTTCCGACATGGTGAGCAAACCGGGATAAGCAAACCATTTCTACCAGGTTCCCTATGACGGGAATCCTTAGCTTCATGGCGTCCACCACGAATCGGCCGGCCTCACTGGATTTGAAGATTCGAAAGAGGATGAACAGGCCCACCAGCCCCAATAGGAGCAAATACCAATAGGCACTCACAAACTCCCCGGTGGAGATGAGAACGCGTGTCAGAATGGGGAGAGGAATATTGAGGTTTTGAATCATGGGGAGCATACGGGGGAAGACGAACCCCACTAAGACCCCCATGAGCATGGTAACGGCTGATAAAACGATCACTGGATAAATGGTTGCCTTTTTAATCTCAGAGGCCAAGGCATCCTGCCATTCAAGAAACTGAATCAAATGATCCAGCACCTTGTCCAAGCTGCCGCTAGCTTCACCTGCCCTCGTCACACTGGTATAAACTTCGCTAAAGATATGCGGGTGACGTGATTGAGCGGCTGAGAGGCTGGCACCACCACGCAGATCCTGCATGATGACTTGAATGGCAGCCTTCATGGCCCGGTTGGTGGTCTGGATTTCAAGATCTTCAAGGGCTTGGAGAATCGGAATCCCTGCTTTGATGGCAGTCACGAGGTGGGTCGTGAAATTGATCAGCTCCCTCCGATTGACCGGCCGGGTGATATAGATGGGGGTCGAAACCCTATCCGGCTCTGCATGGACCAAATAGAGATCCATCTCTCGGAGCGTTACGGCAAGCTGTTCCTCGTCGTTGGCGAGCATCACCCCACCCACCTTTTCCCCAACTCGATTCCT
>JACZQL010000411.1 GCA_022545745.1 Deltaproteobacteria bacterium
AGGGTCAATTGGGGAAGAACCAGATCCCAGACTTGCTGGCGAAAAGAAAACACATCGACGGCACCAGCGTGCTCATCACCGAAGTGGAGAAAGTGGACGCCAAACAACTGAGAGAGATCACGGACCAGGTGAAAGACAGGATGGGCTCCGGTCTTGTGATTCTTTTAAGCGCCGGAGACAAAAACGTCCAACTCGTCTCTTCGGTGAGTAAAGATCTAACCCATCGGTACCATGCAGGAGAGATCATCAAGCAGTTGGCCCCAGTGGTGGGCGGAGGGGGCGGGGGGCGCGCCGACTTCGCCCAGGCCGGAGGAAAAGACCCCTCGAAGGTCACCGAGGCCTTAAAAAAGGCAGAAGAGATCATCAAGCAGATCAAATAGAAAATGACCAACGCCATGAAGATTCACACCGCTCGGCTCGAGGAAGAGACTCAGGGGTTCTGTGACATCATTAACATCACCCCGAAGGTGCAAGACCATGTGGAAAGGGAAAGGTTCCAGCGAGGGTTGGTTTCACTTTTCGTTTCCGGTTCCACGGCAGCTCTCACCACCATTGAATACGAGCCCGGTCTTATCCAGGATCTCAAGGAGTTTCTGGAGAAGATGATCCCGTCCAACAAAAAATACCACCACGACGACCGCTGGGGGGACGACAACGGGTTTTCACACCTCCGGGCCTCAATTCTGGGTCCTTCCCTGCAGGTCCCTATGGTCGCTGGGAAACTGCAGCTCGGGACATGGCAGCAAATCGTGCTGTTGGATTTTGACAACCGCCCGCGACGACGTGAGATCCTTATTCAGATGATGGGAGAGGCTACGTGAAATCAGGAAGAATTAGAAAAGAGGTTCCTGTGGAGGGAGAGGCCATCCGTCTCTCTTTCAACGACGCGCGCATATTCCGCGACCTACTGGGACAACACGACGAACACCTTAAAATCATCCAGCGCACTCTGGGAGTGCGAATTCAAGTCAGGGGCAGCGAAATGGATGTGACGGGTGATCCCGTGGAATCTGAACTGGCCGCCAAAGTCATACAACAGCTTTACGGCCTATTGGAAAAGGGCTATCCGGTCTATGGCAGCGACGTGGACTATAGCATCCGCATCCTAAGCGGCAATGGTCGGGCCAATCTACAGGACATTTTTCTCGACACCATCTATATCTCCTCCCACAAGCGGACCATTACCCCCAAGAGCGTAGCCCAGAAGGTCTACATCGATGCCATTCGTCGTTACGATATCGTTTTCGGCATTGGTCCCGCAGGAACCGGAAAAACTTATTTGGCCATGGCCATGGCCGTGGCGGAACTGATGAAAAACAACTATGTCCGGATCATCCTGACCCGCCCAGCGGTGGAGGCAGGGGAAAGACTCGGCTTCTTACCCGGTGACCTGGCAGAAAAGGTGAACCCCTATTTGAGGCCCCTCTATGATGCCCTGCATGACATGGTGGACTTTGACAAGGCCCACCGGCTGGTGGAACGGGGAACCATCGAAGTCGCCCCCCTGGCCTTCATGCGGGGGCGGACCCTCAACGACTCCTTTGTCATCCTGGATGAGGCCCAGAATACCACGCCCGAGCAGATGAAGATGTTTCTTACCCGTCTCGGTTACGGATCCAAGGCAGTCATCACGGGCGATGTCACCCAGATCGACCTGCCCGCGGGAAAGCCGTCCGGGCTCAAGGAGGCCGCGCGGATTTTGCAGGGAATTGATGGGATCAGGTTCGTTGCCTTTACCGAAAAGGACGTGGCACGCCACCGCCTCGTACAGAATATCATCGCCGCCTACGAGTCCGACACGAGTCAGACTGCCGTGGAAGACAAAAACCCAGAAAAACCCGAGCCTTGAGCCAGGTCCACCCCTTCTTTCCCTGTGCCCAGTCGGAAAGACTTCTAAGACTATTAGCCGCAGATGGAAAACAGCAAAGGGCAGAGCGCAAAGCGCATAGCGTCCGGACGACTTTGTGCTGCTTACTCTTTGCGCCATGCGCTTAGCGCTTAGCCCTCTTATGAGCGTTGATATTGTAACCCTGAGCAAAGGGAAAAAAGTCTCCTCACGAAGGCTTAAAAGCAAGGCCATTCGGATCCTCAAGCTCCTCAAGGAAAATCAATCCGAGTTGAGTCTTGCCCTTGTGGGTAACCGAGAGATTCGGAAGTTAAACTCCCAATACCGTAACAAGAACGAGCCCACGGACGTGTTATCTTTCCCCCTGGAAGATGACTTCCCTAAAGGGAAAACACTCCTCGGGGATGTGGTCATTTCAGTGGAGCAGGCAGAAAAACAGGCCAAGGAGGGCATGAAAACCCTCGAGAAGGAGCTCGAGATCCTGCTGATCCACGGCATTCTTCACCTCTTGGGATATGACCATGAAGTCTCCCCCAATGAGGCCCGCCGAATGCACCGGATGGAGAAGAGGATCGAACGGGCCCTTTGTGACCCGAAGAGATTGAGGTTATAATAGTTAGGAACCTGCGAACGCAGTCGACAGGAATACGAATTTCACATGGAGAAGATAAATGTTGGATGACACCAAAGAGCAATTAACCCAACTGGAAGAGAGACTGGATCTCCTCTGGAGGCGTCTTTGACCTCGACACGAAAGAGAAACGGCTACAGGAAATTAACCAGATAAGCTCCCGCCCCGATTTCTGGAACGATTCGGATAAGGCCCAGACCCTCCTTAAAGAACAAGCTGGCTTAAAAGAAACCCTGGAAGGTTGGCAAAGGAACAGGACCCACCTCGATGAAGCCCACATCTATCTTGAGCTAGCAGCCGTCGAAGAAAGTGAAGAGGCCCTGGAAGAGGCCGCGGCGAAGGTAGCCCTCGTTGCCTCGGAACTTCCCGAGATCGAGCTCAGCCAGATCCTGGGCGGAGCCGACGACCCGAGAAACGCCATTGTGAGCCTTCACCCGGGAGCTGGAGGCACCGAGGCCCAAGACTGGGCCGAGATGCTGCTCCGGATGTATCTCCGTTGGGCTGACCGTAGAGGGTTTAAGACAGAAATATTGGAA
>JACZQL010000412.1 GCA_022545745.1 Deltaproteobacteria bacterium
TATGTCCTCCTCTTTCGCAAGGCGACGGATGGACTCGTAGAGCGGTTTTTCCAGAACAACGTGGATACGTGGATTTTTCGTCGGCATATTGATTTACTCCTGTTTTTTAGTGTAGCACTAGTGACGAACCATTCCAAGACTCACCCCATAAGTCGACAACAATAAACATTAGCGATGAGTCATGCCCTGGCAGGTGCTGCTAGACCCATCTGTTTGAAGATAGCGTGGGTAAGGAGGCTTTGTGGGTCCGCCAAATGGGACCCGAGCATGAAGTGGTGGGCGCCTGCAACTTCGAGATACTCGCAGTCAACTCCCCGTTGGTTGCAATGCTGGTAGAGATCCCGTGACATCTGCTTCCAACCCTCGGTCTCACCTCCCCCAACGGCGACGACTAATGGCGCGTGGGGAAGAGGCGAGTGAACCAAGGGGCTGTTTTCCCGCGCGGTCTCGGGATTGAGTTTGATCTGCTTGTTCACCGCAACGTGAAGAACCGCATCCAGGTCGTAGACACCGGAGATGGCGACTCCGCCTTTGATGATGTCGCGCGGAAGGCCTTCCTTTTCCCAGTCATGGGCAAGGGCCATGGTTACCAGCTGCGCGCCGGCGGACACCCCGCAAATATAAATCTTTGACGGGTCACCGCCATAGGCTGAAATATTCTTGTAGATCCATGAAATGGCAGAGCGCACCTGTCGGACAATCTCTGTGACCGTTACGTTTGGGCAGAGATCATATTCCAACACCGCCACGGTCACCCCCGCCCTCCCGAAAAGATCCACGAAATGGCAGTTGTGGTCTTTACCACCGCGCACCCAGTAACCTCCGTGGATATAGACAAGCACTGGAGCGTCTGGCTTCTCGGACGGAAAGATGTCCATCACCTGCCTCGGAGAGTTCCCATAGGGGAGGTTGAGCCATGATTTCAATCTTCCCCGATTGTTTCGACTCGCCGCCGCCTTTTCGTCCGACCAACGCTGATGGTCCGGCACTGCGGTCCTGGGATCAAATTGCTGCTCCATCTCCTCGTTGCGGAATCCCTTGTACACAACTTCGCTCATGGTCAATTAAATCTTATCCATCGGTGGAGTTTTTGGAAACTTTGGCAGGGATGGATCCATAGGGTCCCAGGCATGTCCGCTCTCCGCAAAAACCACCATCTGCGGGGCAAATCGGCTGGGGTCGTTGAGACTTCCCACTCTCACAAACACGATATCGGCCATGTTTGTTGAAACGCAGTAAAGAGGAGTTCCGCACTTCTCAAAAAAGGCGTTGCTTACCTTCCTTCCACCATCAGCGCCGCGCTCATAGAGCTTGGGTGTGCCGGTAAGCTTAAATGCGGATTTTGGAACCAAGAGACCAGAAGAGTGTCCCGTACCCGTGGCCCGTTGGCATCCTCAACATTGGCAGTGTCCCGATACGGCAGGTTCCGCTGCGAACTCGTATTGGATGGCCCCACAAGCACATAATCCAGCACAACCAGCCATCATTTTCTCCTCGATTCAGCTTTGATGATCAATTCCTATTCGCGGTCTTCGGCGGTTTCCCTCTCCCACCGGTCCATAATAGGACTGTACTTGGTTGAGGCCCCAGTCCGTGGGCGACCGCGACGATAGCCGGCGGTTCCGGCAAGGAAGTTTTCTTCTGTCGGCAGATCGAGATACACGTTCTTTGCGGGGTCACGGAATACATTCATGGGGTCCTTACCGGCTTCCATGATCGCCACCTGCTCTTCCAGGAGGTGACGGTAGAGAATGATCCCTTTGTCTGAACGCCCCAGAGTTTCTGCTGTCCGGTCTGCCACCGGCCCCTGCGTAATCCAGGCGGCAATATCCTGACCACTATTGTTGTCCAGGATGTCCCATTGGGGTAGGCCTTCCTCGTTCAGACCCGGCACTGGAACCTTATAAAAAGGGATCTCCTCTGAAGCCTGATCCTTTTGCTCGCCCTTCTTTTGATAGCAACGGTACCACCAATGAGCCGTATGGGTGTCGTCTATGGGAACCCGGATTTGAAATCCAGCCCCTCCTCGGCCAAGGTTCCCTTGCCGCAGCATGTTTGGAAAGACCATGGGATGTCCTACTCTCCAGTCGTCACTTTCCTCGGTCTCTCCCTCCAAGATTCGCCGCTTAACAATCCCATGCTCGAAGACATCAAAGCCGACCTTCGCATGGCGCTGGCGTTTCTTCTGGAGTTCTTTCTTTCCCATCTGCTCCACCACATAGTTGTAAAAGTTCTGATGCAGCCACTCCACATGCACCGGATCCAGCGAGTTCTCCATGATTTGAAGCCAGTTACAGGGGACCTCCGCATATCCGATATCCCTATCGACGTCTTCCATGGCGTATAGATCCCACCGTGGCACCAACGGTTCGGGTTTCCGGCCGAGGTAGGCAAAAAGGAAGCCGCTGAGCTCTTGAACGGGGTAGGCCTTAGTTTTGACCTTATCCTTGAAGTTCCCTTGGGGATCCTCGGTCTCCTCGTAGGGTTGCTCGATACATTGTCCGGTCTCATCATACACCCACCCGTGATAGGCACATCTCAACCCGTGCTCTTGTGGAATGCCGAACACCATAGACATGCGCCGGTGCGGGCAGAAAGGATCGATCAGTCCATATTTCCCGGAGCGGTCCTTATAAAGGACCAGGTCCTCTCCCAGAAGCCTGACGTTTCTTGTGTTCCTTTCCTTCATCTGGGAGACAGCAGCCACCGGATGCCAGTAACGGCGAAAAAGCTCTCCCCTGGGGGGTCCCGGTTCAACACTGGTCAATTGCCTATTCTGTTCTTTCGTCAACATGGCCTCTCCTCTCTATGGAAGGGATTCGTAGGTTCGACTCCTTAGGAATTTAACCTCGGCACAAGCCCCAAGTCCTGATACCCCGTTTCGAGCAGATACGGAGTACGGATTTGGTACTAATAGGCCAAAAATGTACCTCCAATGTCCTTTCTATACCCTTAAATTCCTTAAAATACCAAACGGTTACAGATTGGCACAATTTTTGTCTCTGTCTTC
>JACZQL010000413.1 GCA_022545745.1 Deltaproteobacteria bacterium
AGACGGCTGAAATCCGCTGATAAAATGGAGGGAGCAATCTTTTGAAGACCCATCTATGCCACCTTTCTGTGCCCTGTTTGAATCAAAACTTTTCGCCGACTTTTATTCTGGCCCCTCGAACGAACTCAGCTGCGGGCATTCTCTTCCTGTTTTCCTGCTGCACCTCTTGCAGGCCAAGGACCCCTTGACCGGTAGCTACCCATAGCGCTACGCCGTCCGCTCTGACGACCTCACCCGGAGCGGCTCCGACCTCCTTGTTAATCAGTTCTGCGCGATGGACCTTGATCAATTTTCCCTTCCAATGGGTGTAAGCCGACGGCCAAGGGGTGAAGGCTCGAACTCGACGCTCCATCTCTTTAGCCGGCTGGTTCCAATCGATTTGACCGTCCTCTTTTTTGAGTATGGGCGCATAGGTCGCTTCCGCATCTCGTTGCAGCCTTTCGGTGATACTGCCCTCCTTCAGTCCTCGTATGGTTTCATGCAACAGTTGTGCTCCCACAGGTGTCAGTTTGGCCTCAAGTGAAGTCGTCGTCTCGTCAGTTGCTACGGAAACTTCCTCTTGTAACAGTATAGGTCCGGCATCCATTTGTTCTACTAGCCGCATGGTAGTCACGCCCGTCTTTTCCTCTCCCTTAACCAGGGCCCAAGTCATAGGGGCGGCACCACGATATTTAGGCAGGAGGGAGTAGTGAACATTGATGCAGCCCTGGGCGGGGAGTTCTAAGACCGAGCGGGGTAGGATGCGACCATAGGCCACAACCACGATCAACTCCGGCCCCCAGTCCTTCAGGGTCTCAAGAAATCCGGAGTCGCGGATCCGCTCCGGAGTCAGAACCGGTTTTTGGTGCCTCTCAGCCACCTTTCGTACGGGTGAGGACTCTGTTCGCTGTCCCCTCCCTGCGGGCCGGTCGGGCCTCGTGACCACCCCAACAACAGGATCTGGTCCCTCCAACAGGCCCTCGAGGGTAGCAGCTGCCGAGTGGGGTGTCCCCATAAATACCATAGGCCAGAGTCGTGACACGAGTTCACCTAAACCAATCCGTATGTGATCCTAGGGCGGAGCTCTGTTCTGCCCAACCGTGTAGACGGGCGAAGGTCATTGCCAGGAAAGGTCCCGCTTGATCGATGTATGCTAACCCCGATCCGACATTAATCGGTCGCCGGTTCGACCGATTCGACAGGCTCACGGCCCCTCGATCTTCCTCGGGGTACTTCGAAGTGGGGTGAGCTTGTCGAACCCTGAGGTCCTCGAAGGGGCAAAAACTCACCTATAGTGTAATTACAGTGATACAACTCAATTACGCCCTTGTTGCTGCATTCAGTTAGGATCGCGTGTGATTTCACATTTTTGTCGGATCGGGGCTAGAAGAGCTCTCCCTTTAGATATTGGACCGCCAATTTATTGAACTCGTCCGGGTGCTCGGTCTGGGGGTGAAGCCCGCAGTTGGACATGGAGTAAAAGCGGCTTCCCGGTGTTAGCGCATAGCCTTTGAGCGCCTGCTCAATGGGAAGCACTTTGCTCTCTCGGCCCACCACGAAGAAGACGGGAACTTTGATCTCGGCCAGTTGGGGTCTGCAGTTCGGGACGTCCATTGGATAACCTCCTAGCTTGTTGTAGGCATCGTACTGGCGAGCACTATCCTTTAAATATTGCTCGAAGACATCGGGTGGAACCGAACGGTCCATGGAGAAGTAGCTCCTCTCTAGCATGGCCTTGAGGTTCTCTTTGGTAGCCTGGTAATTCGTGTAAGGGGCTAGTGCCTTCTCTTCCAGTTCCGGGGGGATGCCACCACCGGCATTGCCGATAAGAATGATTCGTCCCACCCTTTCCGGTTGCTCATATCCCATGGTGATGGCGATCAATCCACCCCGGCAGTTGCCCACCAGATGGGTCTTCTTAATACCTACGGCATCCATGAAGTCGAACATATGTTTGACGTAGGCGGGATGCTTCAGCAGTGCCTTGGGAGAATCGGTCTTGCCGAAACCAATGATATCCACCGCATAAACTTTAAAATGCTCACTCAAAGGCTCAATGGTGTGCCGGTATTCGAGGCCTCCCCCGGTGCCGGGATCGGCGGAATGCATCATCACTACGACGTCCCCCTGACCGGCTTCCCAATAATGGGTTCGATACTCACCTGCCTGAACGAATCCTTCCTTCGCCTTTGCCATATAAATTAACCTCCTGTTAAATCTGTTGGAATCGAATATCTATTTTCGCCAGGCTCTCTGTTAATCTAGTTCATTTCGTGGAGCTTGGGAACAACCGTCTTTCCTTCCTTATATATAGCTATAGACTCAGCAACGTTTTAACGTCTTGTCTATTGGTTGCCTCAAACCCGTTTTTCGGCAGAGCGGATCAATTCCCAAAGTCGAAGGGGCGATGCGGGGATGGTCCGACATCGGACTCCAAGAGGAGTCAACGCGTCGTTGATGGCGTTGAGCATCACTGCCGGCGTGGCCAGCACGGCGTTTTCGCCTGCGCCCTTGACCCCCAGGGGAGAAAAGGAAGAGGGGGTTTCGGTGAAGTTGCGCTCGGTTATTGGCACCTCCCAGATGGTGGGCATCAGGTAGTCCATAAAAGTGGAACTCAAGTACTGTCCGTTCTCATCATAGGCATGTTCTTCCAATAGCGTCATACCTACGCCCTGAGCCACGGCGCCCTGGGTCATGCCTTCAACGACTGCTGGCTGCAGCCTTACCCCGCAGTCGTCGGAAATGGCGTATTTGAGAATCTGAACCTGTCCCGTTTCACGATCAACTTCAACCATAACTACGTGGGCCGCGTTGGCAGCCGTAAGGTCAAAACTCCCTCTCCCTTCGGTATCGGGCAACTTGCGATCCGGTGGATTATAGGTATAGCTGGCCTCGGGGTTGCCGTCCACGTCCTCGGGCAGCAGATCAGAACGAGTCAGCATGGTCGCCACAACTTTCTGGAGCGGCATGGCCTTGTCAGGCGATCCTTTAACCTGCAGGTTCCCGCTCATCAGTTGGATTTCTTCC
>JACZQL010000414.1 GCA_022545745.1 Deltaproteobacteria bacterium
GCAGTCCGTTGGAGCGAGTCCGTTCGGAGCGGGAATAATTCCCGTACGAGTCGAGCGCAACTATCATAACCGCCTGCTTGGAGGCAGGCTGTTGGCAGATGGGCCTTTTTCAACAGGCTGTTAAGCGACAAGCTCGGCGAGGGTTTCCACGTGAAAGGTATGTGGGAAGAGATCAATGGGTTGGACGCGGGTCAGACGGTAGCCATGCTTTGCCAGGGCCGACAGGTCGCGTGCCAGGGTGGTGGGGTCGCAGGAGACGTAAAAAATCTTCTCGGCCCCCAGATACGCCAGATCTTGCGCCAACCCCTTGGCGCCTGTCCTGGGTGGGTTCAGAATGATTTTAGCAAAGCGCTTTTTGTTTTTGGCCATTCGCTTCACCGCTCGGGAGACATCGGAACAGAGCCAGCGAATATTTTCCACCTGGTTCAGTTGGCTGCTCCGCTCCCCGCTCTTGATGGAGCGGCGGTTCCATTCCACTGCTACTACTTCTTGGCTCACACGGGCCATGGGCAAGGTGAGGTTACCGCCCCCGCAGAAGAGTTCCAGTAGACGGTCTTGTTGATTGAATTCTCCCCATTGAAGGACTTGATCCACCAGCCGATGGTTGGCCTCTCGGTTGACCTGCATGAAGAGATCCCCGTCCACCTCTGCCCATGAGCTGCTGTCCAATCGGAGGAGCGTCTTCTCTTGACCCCAAAAGTGGCGCCAGCCTGGTCCGGACAAAATGAGCCCGCCTATTTCACCATGATTCTCTAACAGCTCAGTGCAAACCGTATCGTCCTCTGCACGGAATTCTCCCTCGGTTCGTCCCACCAAGATTGCCTTTTTTCCCAGATCTCCCACCACAATCTGTAGGTACCGAATCTCCGTGCTTAGCTGTTTGATCCACTGTCTGGCGGCACTCAGGCTCTGATCGGCCTTTGGATCGGCGATGAGGCAGGAGTCGATCTCCACCACATCGTGGGAAAAGGCCCGGTAAAAACCGAGTCTCTTCTGGCCATCGGTGTGAAGGCGAATCCGACGGCGGTAGCGGTATTCCTCAGGGGAGGGGAGGATCGGAAGCATTTCGAATTGTTCGAGCTTACCGATCCGTTGCAGGGCGTCCGTAATGCTCTTCTCCTTGGCGGCAAGCTGGGCTTTATATTCAATGTGCTGCCAGGGGCAACCGCCGCAGATGCCGAAGTAAGGGCAGGGTGGAGCTTGGCGCACAGACGAGGGTTTCACCAGACGCGAGAGTTCACCGACGGCGTAGTTCCTTTTCTCTTCAACGATCTTCACCTCGCCCTCGTCCCCGGGGGCGGTTTGCGGCACCAGGATTACCCGTCCTTGGTCCCTGCCAATACCGTATGGACCGTAGGAGAGAGAGTCGATCTTTAACCGGACTTCCTTTGCGGAGCTATCTGTCTCTGTCATTGTTCCCAATCACCATGCTATAAATAAACGAACTGAGTAGTCATAGCATGGATACGAAGATCATAGAAACTGAGTGGGATCCGCGCTTCCTCAAGGGGATGGAGGAGTTTAACCAAGGGCTTTTTTACGAGTGCCATGAGACCCTGGAGGAGATCTGGCTAGAGGAACATGGCCATGACCGCTTGTTTTATCAGGGTATTATTCAAGTTGCCGCAGGTTATTTTAAATGGGAACAGGAGGTCTTGATCGGTGCCATCAAGCTAATGCGCGCCGGACTGGAAAAACTAGCAGCCTATGCACCGGTCTACCGCGGCGTGAACGTGGACTCCTTCACTCGCGGGGTCAGGGATAACTTGAGTGAGATCGAGACTGCCCATCAAAACGGTGGGCCAATTCCCCGGTTACAGATCCCGCGTCTATTTCTGGAGGGTGAAGAGGGCGTTTAACTGGGTTGTCTACCTCTTCTGTCTCCTGTCTGTTTGAACCCTATCGACCATGATTCGCCTGTTCAATGTTCGTAAGGTTTATAGTCAGGGAAAAAACGAGGTTTTTGCCCTGGCGGGCGTTTCTCTGAATATCCCGCAGGGAGAATTCGCTGTCATCATGGGGCCCAGTGGCTCCGGAAAAAGCACCCTGCTTCATCTCATGGGGGGATTGGATCGACCCACGGAGGGAGAGGTGATGGTGGCGGGCCGGATCATCTCACAGATGTCAGACAATCCGGTCACCCTTTTCAGGCGGCAAAATATCGGTTTCATCTTTCAGTTCTTCAACCTCCTCCCAACCCTAACGGCCCTGGAGAACGTCATGCTCCCTTTAATTCTGGATAAGCAGCTCAGGGCCAAGGCGAGGGAGAGGGCGGAGGTCTTGCTGGAGCGCGTTGGCCTCTCACAGCGCAGGGATCATCTTCCCGAGGAACTTTCCGGAGGCGAAAACCAGCGGTTGGCCATCGCCCGCTCCTTGGTATTCTCTCCGCCCATCCTGCTTGCCGATGAGCCAACCGGAAATCTAGACTCGAAAACCGGCGAGACGATCCTGGAGTTGATTCGCCGCGTCAACCAGGAAGAAGGCTGTACGGTGGTGATGGTGACCCATAACCCCGGGGCCGCAGAATACGGCAATCGGGTCATCCACCTGAGCGACGGCCTCATTGAAGAGGAAAGCCGGTCGTGATCCGACTCCTTCACGCCATCACATTGCCTCATTTCAAGCGTCATCGGTTGCGCACATGGCTCACACTTTTAGGGATCGCGTTGGGGGTGGCGGTAATTACCTCCATCTCCATCGCCAGCCGAACCCTCACCCTCTCCTTTCAACAGACCATCGACCTCATTGCCGGAAAGGCAGTCCTGCAGGTGGTAAACGCCGAGAGCGGCGTGAAGGAGTCCCTCTACCCGCTCATCCGCGATACTCCGGGGGTGAAGGAGGCGGCGCCAGCGGTGGAAGGGTTTCTTCCAATCGTAGGCTTCCAAGGGGAGCGGCTTTTTGTCTACGGAGTGGATCTCCTGACGGATTTTTTCATCCGGGACTACGAATTGTCCCACCTCAACCCCTACGTAAGAAAGTATCTGGGGTACGAGTTTCGCCGTGGAC
>JACZQL010000415.1 GCA_022545745.1 Deltaproteobacteria bacterium
CATTAGCGCCATCTTCATGCTAATGCAGCAACGACGACTCTGCCTCATTACAACCTATCTCTTCACGTTTTACTGGGGTTTTTATATTTACGCCGACGAGTTTGTCATGGTGGCGAGCGACTCAACTCTGGCGCTATCGTCTTATATCATCTGCGGTATGCTCCTGATCGTGCTTAGCCTAGTGGCTTTCCTCCAGGAAAGAGGATAAGCCCCGTACCACAGAGTTACCTCCGTTTGACGGCGAGCTATGAGTTCGACTGTGGTTCACTCGAAGTCCGGCCGAGCCGTGACTTTGCAGCACCCTGGCGAGTCATGGACCAAGACATTGCCCTAGGTGGTTCGGGGTAAGCCATCCAAGAGCACACCAACTCTGTGTGTTGATCTCCGGGGTCAGTCCTCGGTCCGTAGATCTGAGGGGCAGGGAACTCGAAGCTCTAACGCCAGCCTTCGAAGAAATTCTGCTACTGGCTCGTTGAGTTTTCGCTTCATACCGAGGAGGGAGTCGGCACCTTCAACCGCACTACTCCAATAGACCTGTCCGACTGGGCTTTGCTTAAGGGCGCGTTCAAGCCGGGTCTTTAATACCGCTCGCTTCGCGCGATTTTCGGTGAGACTACATAACTTTACGTTCAGCAGATAGACCAAAACCACTACTACAATCCCTAAAGAAATGGCGATATATGTAGAATTATCAGAGAAACCTGCGAGGATCACCCACGGATCTTTGATGTACGCCAACCCGTAGATCTGCAGGGCAACTCCAATGAAAACAAGCAGGGTTCCTGAGGCGGTATGTGCCCTTTGCTTGGAAAGGCTCTTAAGCCGGTCCACGCTAAACCCTCCGTAAGGCATGGCCGCCAGCCTAGCGATCAGGTCCGACGAGAGACGAAAAGTCCCTAAAAGGACGAAAACTAGACCGCAGAAACCAATAGTCGTAGCTACAACGGCTACAAATCGATCGATCGGCATTGGATCTCTCTAGAAAGAAGTGTCTGCTTTCCGAATGCTCTGACTTTGAGGGTCAAGAGCCACTGGGCTTAATAATTAAAATTATACGTGAGTCGCCGTTAAGGCTCAAGACCCAATTGATTGAGCCCATCGGGGGGGTAATAACCTAGGGTCGAACCTCTGCATGAATCAGCTCAACGTAGACACTACCAATCCAGGCCTTACTCTTCGCCTTGACAAGGATTCGCTTTTCATCAGCGGATATCCACCCGGTCGCCCGATACACGTACCCATCGTCCTTTGAGGGTGGACGTTTGACCATCTGAGATTTGATCTTATAAGTATTAAATTCGCCGGCCTTCACTTTAATCCGCTCCTGATTGACAACGTCGAGTGTTAAAAGATATCGATGATGTCCCCCAAAGAGATTAAATTCGAGTCGGTCCCCAACCTTAAAATCCAGGCTTCGAAGGAGATAGCTTGCCGATACCGGGTCATAGGTGTCGCCCGAGACGAACTCAAAGCCCTCCACCTTGTCCCCCTCCCTCCGGCGGACGACCCACTTTTGATTGCTGGGTTCGTACAGGATCTTGGTTTGAACCCTCTCACGGTTTTCACTCTGGCTAAAGATATAACTGCGCGGAGAGAAGGTCTTGGCTTCAAATACCGACTCTACGGAATCACGCATCCTCCAGATCCAGTGTAAAATTTTCCATGTCTTTGCCTTTACATTCACTTGGTAGAATTTTTTTCCTTTTTCCCACTTGGGAATCATCTGGACTTTCGCTGATCCAACGGGGATTTTGTTCCAACTCACGCGGTATTCAGCCTTTTCACCCCGAGCAAAGGGGTAGTATTTTGGCTGATAGAGCGCTCCATTGGAGCTGGTAAGATTAGACTCTGCCCCCAGAAATAAGGGGAGACCAACAACAAGAAAAAAAATAAGTACAGGTAGGCGTTTCATCCTACGGCGGCCTTCTGAAACTAGGCTACGACCTCCTCACAGTATACCCTTTTGCTGCACTACGCTGTTTTGCTGGCCCTCACGCCAGAATCGTGAATTTTGCCAACCTAACGGTTCATCAAGCGTCTGAGCAACTTCGCCACACGCTGACTGGCTTTTCTTCTTCCCGTTGCGGCCCAGTTCCACTCGTGGCTGTCAAAGTATTTGACACCGGGCCGGGGAATGGACTGTGGATTCAAAAAGGACTCATCCACATCAGCACGGAGTGTCGCGGTCCCATAGCCCCGGGAATAGGTTTCCAGCGCTTCTTTGGATATGATCCAGTTGGCAAAGATCTTTTGAGCGTTGGGGTTAGGCGGATCGGTTGCGACGGATAACCACCACGGACTTCCGCCGACCTGGACCTCCATATCAGAGACTTCGTAGATCTGGTGGACGTTAAACCCTGCCTTTTTTAGGGGTTTGAGATCGCCGTCTCGGCAGTTAAGGCAGATGGGGTAGGTGCCACGGGCCAACCAATCGGCTAATTGTCGTCGGTTTCTGGTCACCCCAGGTTTTTGATCGACATAGAGTCTTTTGACAAACTCCTCTCCGAACTGCATGAGAAATTGCGCCGCCGTGTTGGCCCCGGTCCCAGACACCGTTGGGTCATCCACCGCGATCTTTCCCTTCCACTTGGGATCCAAGAGATCTTTCGCGGCGCGAATTTCGTTGGGCTTGACATAATCGGTATTGATAAAACCGAAACTCCCTAGCCGATTGAAGGCACGAAAAACATACTTCTTTCCCGGATCCGCAAACCAGAGTCTGCCAATTTTCCATTTGGAGCCATCCACGACTTCGGGTAGGATCAGCATTGGTCTGAGCGGTTGGATCAGCTTTTCCGGGTAAAGAACCCTGGTTGTGGTGCCAATCCCGGCCATAAACACATCGACGGTGGAAAGTCCCGCGTCCCGCTCGATCCTCACCCTGGCGGCTATTCGGCTGGACCGGCCCGCAAGATATTCCACCTTGATTCCAAACTTTGCGGTGAAATTCGGGATCACCTCCCGCCGCATCACGAGGTCCGGGGAAC
>JACZQL010000416.1 GCA_022545745.1 Deltaproteobacteria bacterium
TCCGTCTGTCGGCCAAGAGTAGAACTTGATCTCCCCTACGGATATCTGCAGCCTCGATCATGTTCTGTACACCTTGAACCATGTCGGCAATCTGATAATTAATCACTTTTTCACTCTCCGCCTTGCCGGATTGGACTACTGTAGGCGATAGATTCCCCGAACGAACGGAAGACTTGGCGCATCTGGATCATTGTCGGCTCCACGCTCAATAACAGCGTTGCCATCGTGGAATGCTCTTAGTGGTGCGGCCTGTTCTCTCCAACTTGCAGGCGATTGCCGAAGGGATCATAGAAGTAAACAGTCTGCATATCAGGTTCATGCCACGGAATCCGATCACCAGCAGGTCCCCAGTACCGCTCGATGTTGGTCAGCCGGGAAATGAAGGCCTCGTAGGAGCCTACAGGCACCTTCACATCCACATGCGGACCCCGACAATAGTGGCTCCGCTGTGTCATCTCGGGCACCTCGTGCAGAATAAATAGCTGGCCCGTCTCCCTCACGGCGAGCGTCACCTGACGGTCACCTGGCACCTGATCGGTTTCCTCCAATCCGAGGGTCTCCATGTACCATTGCCGGGCGGCTACCAAGTCGGTCACCTCGAGGCGGACATGACTGATTCGACGCAACCCGAGATCTCCCTGTCCAGGTTCAGCACTGCTCTTATTATCGCGCCGCGTAGAGAGCTCATACATGTTTTGATGCGTATCTTGGAGGAAAACGGAGGCCGCAATAGGGCTTGGGGCGGTGTACTCTACCGGTCCCTCGAATGGAACTTCCCGCTGGCGCAGTGAGGTAGCCACCCCGTCAACTCCGCGTTCATCTACCTCAAAGCCCCACACCGGCCCCTCCAGCGATCGCACTGGTTCAGGAATTGGCTGCTCCTGTAGCGCGGCACCAAATCCGCGGTGGTTGGCCACAGTGAAAAATGCAATCTCAGGGACCTCGCGGTTGAGGCCGCGCAAATTAACATTGACGAGCATCATTAATTCACCACCTAGGACCTTGGTGAAGAAATTGAGCGACTTGCCCAGGTCGTTGGTCGGTACCACCCCGTGATCAATCCGCACGATGGATGTAGACGTGTCAGCCATAGTTACCACCTCCCTTTAAGAATTAGGTTCCGCCTTAAATTCATAAATGCCACAAAAAACAAAACGTTCTGAATGTTGAGGTTATATCGACCGGCCAGGGCACTTGTCAAGCCTCGATCAAGGACGCAAACACCCGACTGGAGGAGACACAGACACTGTCCATAGTGCAGCTTGACTCAAGTGCTAGGGTGTAATATCTGAACACAACTAGTTAATTGTAAAGGAGGGACGGAGGCATGCTGAAACTCACTGTGGGCTTCTCCCGAAATCCCCGTGTCGAACCCTTGGTTGATGGCACGGTGAAACCCCAAAACATCGACCTCCAATTCGTATTGCACCCCATTGCAGAACTGTTCTATCGTAACCTCAAATTTGACGAATTCGATGTGTCCGAGATGTCTCTCTCCGCGTATCTGAATGTGATAGAAAGACGGGACGGGTCGAAGTGGCAATGGAGCGGGTTACCGGTATTTCCTTCCCGGGCCTTCCACGTTTGGCAGGATCTCTTCGTCAACACGGATGCAAAGATAAACCATCCCAGGGACTTGAAGGGTAAACGCATAGGCGTGCCCGATTATCTGGTAACCGCGGTGGTCTGGATGAGAATAATGCTCAAGGAACTATACGGGATCAAGGCTGAGGATAACGTTTGGTACCTGGGTCGAACCAAGGAATTTAGCCATGCAGCGATGTTTGGTCTAGATCAGAATCCCCCACCCGGGGTCGCAATCCATTGGCTCACGGAGGAGCAATCCCTTGATGTGATGCTTGCCAGTGGAGAATTGGATGCTGCCTACGGGTTTGCCCCTCGTCTTGACCCGGCGCTCCGGGATTTCAGGCGTATCGATCGCTATGGAGGGACACCGATTTCAGGAAATCCAAGGATTCAGAAATTCCTTCCAGATCAAGGCCGCCAGATCATCAGCGAATATTGCCAGAGAACAGGCATCTTGCCTGCAAACCACTTTATGTTTGTACAAAACAGGATCCTGGAGCAACACCCATGGGTCGCACTGGAATTGTACAAGGCCTTCCAGAGAGCAAAAGAGGTTGCTTACGAGAGGGCCCGGCGCTCGAGGTCCACCTATCTGTTTTTTGAGGGAGATGATTATAAGAACCAAATCGAAACGTTTGGGGCAGATCCCTATCCTTTTGGGGTAAAAGAAAATCAAAAAATGCTGGAGATTCTCTTCCGGAGTTATCATGAAGAACGCTTAACTGAAAAACTCGCCCACGTAGAGGAACTTTTTTATCGGACCACTCTAGACACCTAAGCAAGACTTCGTCCACATTCACTTGACTTAGATAGGTTGACAGGATAGATTCTCGGCCCACCTCCTCGTATTTCTCCAGAAGAGGGATATGCAAAAGATTGAGGCAGAGGGAATACGAGCAAATAATCCTGTCCGACATTGATAGCACCGACGGTCTCATCGGGAAATGGCAAGCTCGGAATAGGGGGAAAGACCCATGCGACTGGATGGCAAAATTGCTCTCGTCACTGGTGCGAGTGGCCTTTTCGGCAAAACCATCACCCTTGCGTATTCAAAGGAAGGCGCAGACCTCGCCGTTGTCGACGAAGATGCCCAGAAGGCCGACGACGTGGCAGCACAAGTTCGAGCGTTGGGCCGGCGCGCCCTGGCCCTCCAGGTTGATGTCAAACACACCGGTGGCGCCCACCTCATCGGAGTTGCCGATGAGCAGGTCATCCAGTGCGGAACGGGTTCCGGGCTTGAAAAAGACCACCAGGTCCTGGCCTCCCACGGTGTATTGGACCACTCTCTCCTCTGCCAGGACTGAGAAGGGAAAGGCGGCGGCCGCATCGCCAATCGCAACTGCCGCACCCCCCCCTTTGGCTGCAGTCGCCCGTCCAACCCCCCATCCAACAGGAAGGGC
>JACZQL010000417.1 GCA_022545745.1 Deltaproteobacteria bacterium
GGCGCCGTCCCAGCCGACCACTTTGAAGGGTTGGTCCGAGCCGTCACGGGCGCGGCGGACCGCCGCCTCCCAGGCGCGGTGGTCGCCGTCGTCGAAGCGGGGGAAGCGCCTGGCGAGAGACGCCTCGGCGCCTGACCTGAGCTTCTCGGCCAAGCCCTCGCCGAAGCGAACCCAGTCGTCAAAGGCCAGATCAGGGCTGTCGTCGATCCCGTTTTCTCGTTGTAAGGCCGTGCCAGCCATGGAGCAACCGCCGCCGGATATAATGGAGGCCCCCCCGAGGGTTTCCGCCTTTTCCACCATGGCAACCTTTGCGCCAACGTCACGGGCCTCGATGGCTGCAGCTAGGCCGGCTCCGCCGGTGCCGATGATGGCGACGTCCGTTACAATTCGCTTTGGCTCTGCCATAAATGAACCGAGAAATAGGAAAGTTTAAAAATCTCCTCCAAAGAGATCCTTCCAGGTATTCAATTGCGTCTGCTTCTTCCCAGTTCCTGGTTTTAGAATCTCGATCTTGATGCCTTCTTTGTCCATATTCACGTCCACCTGGAGGTCCACCTTTCCTACGGGTGCATCAATATGCTCGCACTGCAGTGCATCGAGGGCCTGAATGGGGGTCAATCCCTTGATAAAGTCAGAGGCGAACTTTACCCGCAAGCCCAAAGCGATTTCAGTGAAAAGTACTAGAAAATTGTCGCGGCTGATGACTCCCTGTGCCGGCGCTTCGGCCCGGGCCTCAACCTGAAAGGGCTTGCTTACGCCGCCTCCGAGGTGCTTGGGTCGGTACAGCCGGCAGAGACGATATGCCTCGATTTTAAATTTTCCGTCCTTCTGGATAACTCGATCCTTTTTCATTAGGTCCTGGATGTTACCCTTCGTCTGAGCGAAAGCTGGATAGGAAAGGGCAAGAAGACCCATGGCCAGGATGGATAACGTCCTAATCATTTCTTCTCCTTTTTGAGTATCGTTTCAACGTCCAAAACCCCGCGGAGCCTAGCCTATTTTAACTACCTTAGCAAGATACCGTTGGTTGTGATCACCTGCGAATGGGGGTTACAGTCACCAAATTTACTAATCATCTAAGCTTATCCGGGGGGCATATGCTGCCATCAGGCAACGAACTTTGCTATCCCGAGCGGGCAAGGCAGAGTTGATCTGGAGGGAGGTGTGTGGTAAAAAGCAACGGTTTTGGGGACCATAAGGGGTTAAAAAAACAAGGCTTTTTCTGATACGTAAGGAACACACCTTGAGTCGATTTTGGCCTTTATTGATATCGGCAACCTCATTTTTCTTGGCGCTCGCTATTGGGGGTGCCTTAATTAATCTTGCCGAGCGGCGCCGGAGAGACGAACAGCGCCAGACAGTCAAGGATATCGGTATTGCTCAGGCTCATATATTGGAGAACCACCTTAACCAGGCCCTCTCTGCCACCTTTGCCCTGGCTTCGGTTTTATGGCAGCAGGGGAGCATAGACAATTTTGACGCCCTCGCCGAATTGCGGAAACGTAGGTTAACGGCAACCCATTAAAGACTTGGAGGTAAGTTCGTGAAACGCAAGCGGGAAGATGAAGTGCTAAAGGAAAAACACAACGTATTAAAAATGCTTATCCAGGAGCGGACCAATGAGCTAGCAGAAGCCAACGCTGAATTAACGAAGGAAATTAGGCAACGCGAGCAGTTAGAAGCCACTCTATTGGAAAGTGAACAGCGATCGCATGAGCAGTTAGCCGAGTTGGAGCTGCTTTACAGAACCGCTCCCTTGGGCCTGTGTCACATGGACAGGGATTTGCGTTATTTGCGGTGCAACGAAAAACTCGCTGAGATCAACGGTATACCGGCCAAAGATCATATAGGGCGAACCCTTAGAGAGATTGTTCCCGAAATTGCCGAGACTATGGAGTCGGTTTATCATCATGTGATCGAATCTGGTAATCCTGTTGTTGATGTTGTGGCTACTGGGGCGACGGCCGCCGATCCCCAAAAAGTGCGACACTTTTCGGCATGCTATTACCCTGTCAAATCGGAGGACGGAGTTGTTCAAGGAGTCAGCTCCATCGTCCAGGATATCACCGAGCGTAAGGAAGCTGACGAGACCCTTCGGGAGGCACATAACCAGTTGGACAGACGGGTTGAGGAACGGACCAAGGAGCTGGCGGTAACCAACCTAAAACTTAATGATGAAATCATAGAACGAAAGCGTACGGAGAATGCACTGAAGGGAAGCGAAGAACGTCTCCGGGTCCTGTTGGAGACGACCAACGTCATACCATGGGAGGCAGATGCCAAGACCTGGCAGTTCACTTACGTGGGTCCACAGGCTACCAAGCTATTAGGCTATCCACTCGAGCAATGGGCTGAAAAAGATTTTTGGGCCTCTCACATTCACCCGGAAGACAGGGAATCTGCGATCAGAACATGCCTCGAGTCCTCTGAAGAATGCAAAGAATTTGACTTCGAATACCGGATGGTTTCCTCAGAGGGGCAAACTGTGTGGGTCCATGACATCGTAAGCGTTGAAGCTGAAGACGGTGCCCCAAAAACGCTTCGGGGTTTTATGGTAGATATCACCGAGCGCAAGAGGGTGGAAGAGTCACTGAGGGACAATGAGGAACGAACCCGCCTCATCGTGGAATCTGCGCTCGACGCCGTCGTCACAATGGACACTCGAGGATTGATCACGGGCTGGAACCCTCAGGCCGAAACCATCTTTGGCTGGCCTTGGAAAGATGTCATTGGTCGGCGTATGGACGAGATCATCATTCCGCTCCGTTATCGGGAAGCGCACCGCCGTGGCTTAGAACATTTCCTGGCTTCGAACAACGGGCCCCTGTTGAATAAACGGATAGAGCTCACGGCTCTCCACCGACATGGCCGCGAGTTTCCCGTTGAGTTGACAGTTGTTCCCACGCGTGCCAGAAAGACTGTTAGCTTCAATGCTTTCGTCCGTGACATCACCGAGCGTAAGCGGGTCGAAGACGAG
>JACZQL010000418.1 GCA_022545745.1 Deltaproteobacteria bacterium
CCTTTGTGAAGCTACCTTAAAAAGGTGTGTGAATAGCATAGGCGGCGATTATCCTTCCGGGTGAATAAAAAAACCCCGGGCGGAAGAGCCCGAAAGGAAGGAGTCACACCGCCATGAGCTCTGGCCAGCCGCTGTGGATCTTGGGTGAATTGTTCCGGCAGCACCTTAATAGCAACCTCACGGCTCAGATTGGTGTCCTCAGCCCGGTACACCTCACCCATACCGCCCTGGCCGATCTTTTCGATGACTTTGTAATGCGAGAGTGTCTTGCCGAGCACGGAACTCCCCCTCGATGCAGTTGTGCTCAATGTTACGCCTGGAGGGGGTTAATGGCAATCGGAATCAGACAGCATGGAATCACACAGTAGCAGGAAGGCGCAGAATTATACCTCACCCTCCATGCGTGCACCAAAATCGTATTCCTTGACCACCCTCGGAAAGGGTTGGGATGATGGACAGCTGACAAGGTGGGTCCGAGACTTTGTTCGTTAGAAATGCATCCAAGTGGGTATGCGAACACCCAAGCCTGTCTTCGATTACCGCAAAGCTGACCTCTTCTAGCGCAAGGTTGAACGGCAGTTCGGTCGAGAGTTTATCGAACAGGGTCTTCAACAGAATAGACCGATACGCCGCCTAAGAAACGCGCTTCAAGAGCAGATTACTGGACCCTCCCTGCGTTCACGCACGTGAAAATCGCATCCCTTAACCCTTCGAGTCAGCCCCCACCCACCCCCCAATCGACCTCGCCAAATGAGGGTCGGACCCTCGCTCCAAGTCCACGCTTCAAATTTTGGAAATGCTATGAAAAATCGGTTTTTACGGGGATCATTCGGATGTATCATGGCGACTAGATTTCACCGATCTGGGGGGGAGAACAATGATTCTTGTAGTTACCTTCCTTTTCACAAGTTTTGTTCACGCTAAAGGCTATTTTGATAACTATCTGGGTGGGCGTCTTGCTTGCTGCGGAGTACCAGGGTAGTAACATCGACGGAGAGCTATATGATGCCCTTGCCAAAAACAGAACCCAGGGTAGCCAATGGTATCGCGTGAAAGTTGAATTTGATGGGGACGAGGTTACTATCTACTTACCACCCGGTTTACCACACGGTGGCAGTATCCGTTTAGATCTCGATGATGAGAAAATCGATGATCCATCTGACATTGATGCGAGAGACCGAGCCAGTGGCAATTGGTGGATTCTGGACGTAGACGGGCTATCAGAATAACCCCCTCATCCTCCCCTGCATGACAGTCATCTCACTGCTTCAAGTGCCTCTTCCAATGCTGATGCGCTGCCTGATGGCTAATCATCAATGCCTTCCCGATTTGCCGGAACGTCCTTCCCTGTTCTCGCATCCGTACGACTACTCTCCTTATCTCGGATGGTAATGGCCCCCTCTTAAACGGGACACGGTGTCTTGCCCAGTTACGAACAGCACCTTTTGAGGTGATTAGCTTTGGAAAATCAGGGAAGAAACGTCGATAGCGGTAAATAGACATTTCGCTGAGGCCAAGTGTTTTGGCAATCTCAGAGACGGAGTAGATTAACTCCCGTTGGTGAAAGGGCTTTTTCTTGGCCCTGCGAACTTGAAAGTAAGGGGAATGCATCTTGGAGAAATCCTTTTCTCCCTCCCATGCTAATGTGCCCCTTCCTATCTCTATTATAAACCACTGAACGTCAAAAAGGCAGGACAGAATCAGGCCAAGGAAACTGTGTGATGGATTTTACATCTCATACCTTGAGAACACCCCACTTACCTTTTGAAGCGGGTTAAAATGGAAGTTACCCCTGGAAGGAGGGGAGTTGAGCAGCACAGACGCTCTATTCACAAGATTTGAAGGGCTTTTCAAGAAGTACCTGGACAGTAAGCAGTTCCTCTTTCTCACACTGGAACAACTTGGTATCGAACAGGCCAGCCTTCGTCAACTCTTCTACTATTCCTGGGACAAGGGACTACCAAGTAAGCAGATGTTACTGGAGGTTCTTCAAATCACCTATCCCTCTGGAACGTCCAAGTTTTGGGGTAGCCCTGCTGCTCTTGAAGACCATGTTCTTGAATCCTTCGCTTTGGCTCTGGAGGAACTGGAGTTTGCGGAACACACAGACACCTCGTTGCCCCAGGAGCCTCAGCAGAAATCCAAGCCAGGAATAAAAGCAGATCCAGAGATTCAAAAACGAAGGGACATTATCAAGAAGTATATACATGCCTATAAAGATTGGTTCGACTCAAGTATTAAGGAAAAGCTCCTAGATGAATTCGACGAGGAAGAGATTCCTTTCCCAAAAGATTCTGAAAGTTTTCCGAAATCAATTGTGATATGGGCAGAGTTTATTAAGGATTATCCTGCTCACGACTGGAAGAGGGTTGTCGATAAAGTCTTGCACAAAGATCGGTGGCGTTGAATGAGAATCAAGACAGAATAGAGACCGAATTAGCCCTCTAATTCGTCCCTGTAACGGATACCACTCCCTCCAAACACCCACCAACACAGCGTTTCCCACCTAACCCCTACCAATCTTAGACAAGCATTTCGGTCCTTAATTTGTCCTCTGCGACAATAAAATAAGAAGGAGAAGAAATGAAAAAAACAATTGAGAAATTGGGATCGAAAGAAAGGCTTCTTAGCCCACACGAATTTGCAGAGCGACTCTCCATCAGTCGATGGACTGTCTACAAGATGCTTGGAGATGGACGTATCCAGTCGATCAAGATTGGCAGATTGGTGCGTATTCCAGACAGTGAGGTACTCCGGATAGTTGAGCAGGGTCTACGACCAGCAAAGGGGACTGAATGATCTTAGATCTTGACGAAAAATACCGGATCGTTTCCGACGAGTACAACTTTATCTTGCAGAAGAGGACAGACCCCAGTCGAGGACCGAATACACGCAAGGGGAAGAAACTGAATAAGACGGGTGGATGGAAGGACGTTGGATACTGGCAAAATCTGGGTCAGCTTCTACTTTCA
>JACZQL010000419.1 GCA_022545745.1 Deltaproteobacteria bacterium
CAATTATAAGGGATTTGACGGATATGAAATCGTGTTGTTACGATTGCGCGCCAACAACAAAGAAAACGTGGTTATCTTCAGATCAATAAAAAAGAAATAATACGCCTTGTCATGTTGAAGTCGCAAAGACTAATCATTTACGCTTCAGAGCGACCCTTTGGCAGGTTCACACCGGCTTAGTTTAACCTTGTAGGGCTGCGAGTTTATGACGAGCAAAGATCGACATTACCTTTTTGCCATTATCAACGTCTTGCTGGTGTTTGGGGGTCTTCTAGTCTTCGGTGTAATTCTTTCCCGGGACCTTCCACCTCCAGGTCTTGGCCCCGAAGACCACTACGCCTTGATCCAGAAGATGACGGATATCAACAAGCTTAAGGATATGATGATCCGGGATAACGTCTATATTCGATCCCTTGAGAGCTTTGTTTCCAACGCGCGTTTTATCCTGCTATTTAGCAGTGTGGTGGGTGCTGCGTTTGGCCTGATAAATTTGGTGTTGATGCCCTGGAGAAGTATATGGTCAGGCTTGCATAGGTGAATGGAGCATTCAATCGGCTAACTGAGAAAGACAAGGGATTTGATCACCACGGGAACGGCGCCCGAGGATTGAATCAGGGCACCGATATCAATGTAATCAAAGTCACGGAGATCGATCCCATCGATTGAGATGACTGGGTTCAAAAGCTGCATCTCCTCTTTGAGGTGGAGACCGACCACTCCCCCGATGTCGCCATCACTCACCAGCACGAGGGGGTGCCCCTTGGCTAGAATTTTCTCCAGTGCGTCTTTCAGGCCGGAGCAAAATCCCTGCAGGCGTGCAAAGGTCGCTGAGCCTTCCCAGTGAAAGGCCACGGCAACGGGCTGGCTGGATTGGAGGAGATCCATTCGGTTCAATGCACGCTCGGCGGCATTCTTGATCTCGCCTTCACGAATCTCCTCACCCTCCAGGGAAAACTCAGGTGTCACAACCGGCAGGCTCCGCACCGGCAATATATCGGGTGGGTTAACGAAGATGGTGCTGCCACTCACCTGTACGGTGTATTGTGATGCGCCTATGGCCGTTGCGCGAATTCGGGCGGCCGGTTCGATGATCGGAATCCCCAACTGCTCAACTCGCTTTCTGACCTCGGCTGCAAGTAACGACCCGAGATCGCCATAGGACCCGCGCTCCTGACCGTAGATGAATTCAGAGACACCGCCGGAAAAACTGATGGACTCGACCCGGCCCTGAAAGGACAAGGGAGGAAGACGAAGGAGCGTCTGTGTCTCGGGAGATAGAGAGCCCGGGGTCATGACATCGATGAGCCTATCGGCCATGTTCGAGGCCATGGTGCGTAATCCTTCCTCGGCTACCCTCTGGCCAAGAGTCAGTTCCAAGCCAGCGGATGCTCCGTGTATCCTGCCGGCCTCCTCGATGCGAGTCAAATTTTTATTTTCGTCGAAGGCCACGAGACGCGCACCAACGTCAATGGCCGTCACTTCGCGGACACGTCCCTCAGCACATAGAGCAAATTTGCACGTTCCGCCCCCGATATCGATATTCAACGTCATTCCGCCGGAACCGTTGGATCGCCCCACCGCACCGGAACCATGGGCCGCCATGGTCGCTTCAAGGCCGTCACCCGCGCTCACCGAGACGAAGCGTCCCGCCTCCTCGGCGAATAGTTCACCGATGGCCCGTGCATTACGACGACGCAGCGCGACACCGGTAAGAATCAGCGCGCCGGTGTCCACCTGATCCCTGGTGAGGCCGGCTATCTGGTACTGCCGGTTGATAAACTCCTTCAACACCTCCACATCGATCTTGATCTCATCCACATAGGGGGTCAGGAGGATCTCCGATTCCTTCAGAACGGTTCGACTGACAACGACGTACCGACTGTGTTGTTGCTCCAATACGAGTCTGGAAAAGATGAGATGAGTGGTGGACGAACCGATATCGACACCCACGCTCGTGAGCTGAATCTCCTCCTCGTCAACGATATGCCTGGACGCACCGGTGAAACCGAGGTGTTGTCGTCGAGCCTCCATCCTTTTCCTTCAAGCGGTAGAAGATTTCCCAGACGCAGGATCTATTCGAAGATGGAGTCGACCATTCTGGACTGGACCCCCTCCTCCTTCAAAGTCTCCTCATACTCCTTGCGTATATATGGGTCCTCGTCCCGGTAGGCAATGGCGGTACCGCCATCCTTCATTTCGATGGCACCGTAGTCGATGGCCTCCTCGCCAGGCCGGCCTGCCTCGCGTCCAGGGGCATTGGGACCGAACCAGGCCATCAGACGAAACGGGTCCTGGCTGATGCCGAAGTGCTGATGGATCCAGTGTCCACCCATGGGTGCGGCACTCACCATACCCACGGGTTCGTAGTCCTGCCTTTTGATCTTTTCGACCTTTCCATCCTTCCAGGGAGTCGTGCCAAGAGTAGCGGGCCAGGTATAGGTGTATCCCTTACCGCCAATACAGATAAGGACTGCAGCTGAACCATGGGCGTGGGCTTTCGAGTACCGACCGGTCTCATGCTGACCGATCCAAAAATAGAACTTGTTTCCGGTCATATGGGGCTCAATCCTCCGGTAACCCGGCGACCGCCGGTTATCGCGCGGTAATTCGCACTCGACAATATCCGAAAGGAGATTGGTCCGGCGCATCGCGAGCCCTCTGACCGGGTCAGGCTCAATGTCGTCCTTGGGCTTGTAGTAATCATCACTTGCATCGTAACGGTCCGTAAATGGATAGGGGCAATTGAAAATGAAATCGGTATTCATGAAAAGGTTCATGGCGTTGGGCGCGGTGGTTCCCCCGAGCAGAAGAGCCGGGCTGGAAGCCGCGTTGATGATCCGATGCCAGGCATTCATGGGAATGGAGAATAGAGAACCAGCCTGCCACTCGAAGGTTTGTTTCTTGTTGCTTCCGTCTGTCCAAACTTCAGTCGTCCCTCGCCCTTCGACGACGACATA
>JACZQL010000420.1 GCA_022545745.1 Deltaproteobacteria bacterium
TCGGCAAAGCCACTAGAAGTATCAGTGCAGGTAGATGATCGCGAAGCCGAAGTTCTACTGCGCTCGGTTTTGAATCTGTTCGATCAATATGTGAAGCTGAATAAGAAAGTACCCCCGGAAATATTGACATCACTGTCGGGCATCGACGACCCCAGTCGGCTTGCGGATACAATCGCGGCTCATATGTCGTTGAAACTGGATGAGAAACAGGAAATTCTTGAAATTCAGAATCCACGTGAACGTATCGAACACATTATGAGCAAGATTGAGGGCGAAATCGAGCTAATGCAGATCGAAAAACGTATCCGTGGCCGGGTAAAGCAACAAATGGAAAAGAGCCAACGTGAATACTATTTAAATGAGCAGATGCGCGCGATACAGAAGGAGCTCGGTGAAAAAGACGAATTCAAAAATGAGATCCAGGAAATCGAAGATAAGGTAAAACAGAAAAAACTTTCGCCAGAGGCCAAGGAGAAGGTTGAAAAGGAGTTGAAAAAACTCAAGATGATGTCTCCCATGTCTGCGGAAGCAACCGTGGTGAGAAATTATCTTGAATGGATTCTGGGACTCCCCTGGAATGAGTACACTGAGGAAAAACTGGATATCAAAGAGGCGGAGAAGATCCTCGAAGAGGATCATTACGGCCTGGAGAAGGTGAAACAGCGGATCCTTGAGTTCCTAGCCGTTCAGACTCTGGTGGGAAAAATCAAAGGCCCGATCCTGTGCCTGGTGGGGCCTCCAGGGGTGGGGAAGACCTCGCTCGGCCGTTCCATTGCCCGCGCCATGGGGAGAAAGTTTGTGCGAATATCTCTCGGTGGGGTGCGTGACGAGGCAGAGATCCGGGGGCATCGTCGCACTTACATCGGGGCGCTACCGGGAAAGATCATTCAGAGCATGAAGAAGGCCGGGTCCAGCAATCCAGTCTTTCTCATGGACGAGGTGGATAAGATGTCGATGGATTTCCGGGGTGACCCGTCCTCGGCCCTGCTCGAGGTGTTGGACCCAGAGCAGAATCAAGCCTTTAATGATCATTACCTGGACCTCGATTACGATCTTTCCAAGGTGATGTTTGTGACCACCGCCAACAGCATGGATCGGATTCCCAGACCTCTCCAAGACCGGATGGAGATTATCCGCATCGCGGGCTACACGGAGTTGGAAAAGTTAAATATTGCCAAGAAGTATCTCGTTGAAAAGCAGCGAGAGGCTAACGGCCTCAAGGCGGAAAACATCGTATTACCAGACAATACCCTGCTGGGGCTCATCCGCCACTATACCAAGGAGGCCGGGGTCAGAAGTTTGGAACGTGAGATTGCCTCGCTCTGCCGGAAGGTGGCGGTGCAGGTGATCAAAAAGGACCGTGATGCCAAGATTAACATCGGTGCGAAGAGCCTCCACAAGTATCTAGGCGCAGTAAAATTCCGCTATGGCAGGGCCGACGAAGAGCACAAGATCGGCGTGACCACGGGTTTGGCTTGGACCGAGATGGGCGGAGAGTTGCTCTCCACGGAAGTAACGATTATGCCCGGCAAGGGACAGTTGATTATCACGGGTCAGCTGGGGGATGTGATGAAGGAGTCGGCCCAGGCCGCCATGAGCTATGTGCGGTCTCGAGCGGAACTGCTGGGTTTGGAAAAAGATTTTTATCAGAAGGTGGATGTCCATATCCATGTGCCGGAGGGGGCCATTCCCAAGGATGGACCCTCCGCCGGGATTACCATGGCGACCTCTCTTGTTTCTGCCCTATTGCATGTCCCCGTGCAGCATGATTTGGCCATGACGGGCGAAATAACGCTTAGGGGGACCATCCTTCCCATCGGCGGTCTGAAGGAAAAGGTCCTGGCAGCTCACCGTGGCGGTTTAAAGAAGGTGATCATCCCTCAGGAGAACGAAAAGGACATCGAAGAAATCCCGCAGGTTATATTGAAGACGGTGGAGCTCGAGTTGGTCGCCAATATGGATGACGTATTAAAGAAGGCCCTGGTCCTTGAGGATCCAGAGTCCTTTATGAAAAAAAAGAATGTGGATCCACCGGAAGAACCTCCTCCGTTTGGGGGGCAGGGACAAGAGGAACCGAGGGCCGATATTTTGCCGCAGTAGATGCGACCCGCTAGGCTGTGAGCTGATTTTTGATTTGACACCGAGGGGGGTCCGTTGTTATAAAACATAAGCTTACTGTAGGATTTCATACCACTGAGGAGTATCATTCATGACAAAAGCGGACTTAATAGAATCTGCTACAAGTAAGGCGGGGTTGCCCAGACAAGGCGTTGAAGACATAATCAATCAGGTGTTTGACGGTATCGTCGGCGCTTTGAAGAACGGAGACAAAGTCAATATCTCCGGGTTCGGTACATTTTCGGTTTCCCACCGTAAGGCACGAACGGGGAGAAATCCCAAGACCGGAGAGGCGATTCAGATTGCCGCCTCTCGAGCTGCTAAGTTTAAGGCGGGCAAGGGTTTAAAAGAGTCCCTCACCTAATTCACTCTTTTTAGACTGGTCATTACCAATAACCCGGAGCAAAAGAAAGGCGACATCGAGTCTGAGTTTTAGCCCTCCGGAAGGGTGTTTGGGCCAAGAGGGGGCGGTTAGCTCAGCGGGAGAGCATCGGCCTTACAAGCCGGGGGTCACAGGTTCAAATCCTGTACCGCCCATTGTTTACCTATGGTACCGAGAATGTTATTTACGAGTGATGGGGTCGTAGTTCAGCTGGTTAGAACGCCGGCCTGTCACGCCGGAGGTCGCGAGTTCGAGTCTCGTCGGCCCCGCCATTCTAACCTCCAACGAATCAACTATTTACGGTCTGGCAGCCTCACGCCTCGGAAAGCGCCCATAGAGGCGTGGGGCCGGATAGGGGCCGGATTTCGGGTAGAGCATTGCGCGAATCCCGCTTAGGTCTCCTCGCGCCTCAGCCGCCTTAGCGCCTTGAGCGAGTC
>JACZQL010000421.1 GCA_022545745.1 Deltaproteobacteria bacterium
AAAGGACCATGTCCAGCTCACAGGCCGCTTCGTAGAGGGGAAAGAAGCTCTCATGGCCGTAACCTTTCCCCAGGCTCGTGACTGATGGCAGGACGGCAGCCGGCATACCCAGCTCTTTTTTTGCCCGGCGCATCTCCAAAATGGCCGCCTTCACATTGTGAATAGGAATCAATGCAGCGCCGAGGACACGCGGCGTTTTTTTCATATACCGGTCATGTAACCACGAATTGTAGGCGCTGGCTAAATCGGCTGCCCACGATGCATCTTGAATCAACCCAAAGGCGAGACCGGCAGTAGGATAGACCACGGTCTTATCAATCCCGCAGTCGTCCAGAAAAGATAGCCAGGTGTCGCAGTCCGGATGATCGCGCCGCCCCGGCGAGCTCGTGTTGGACGAACGCGCCCAACCGTCCAATGACGGGAAGAGGGGATAGGTCTGCACCAAAGTTCCATCCTTGCCGGCACTGCTGCTATAAGTTTTGCCTAAAAATTTTACCAGCTCATCTCCGCGCTCCATGACATGGCCATCGCCATCAATGACGGGGTAAGGATTCTCTCGCATAACCTACTTCCTCTCGCTCAGTTTGGTAAACGATATATGTCACCGCGTCTCGGTGTCAATCCCGATACGCTTGCCGATTCTCTTTGAATAGCCGGCCCAGCCCTGGAATGTAACCGCCAAGTCCGAGTCTTTGCCGGCAGGCCCAGAGGGTAGCTTGGTTGCTCGTGACCACAGGCCGAGATAGCGTATATTCACATTTTTCGATGGCTTCGATCATCGTCGTATTCGTGCAACTTAAAAAATAACCTTCGGCTTCAGAACGCATGTTTTTAATCGCAATCTCCTTCCAGTCATCCGGTGTTAGCTTGAGGTATTGGTCAGCCCCGGTCAATCCGAGCCCCAATTCATGGATGACCTCAAAACCAGCCTCTTGCAGGTAGCTCACCTCATGGAGGTTTGTCTGTTCGACATAGGGGCTAATCATGACGAGTTTCTTTACTTCTAGGTAACTGAGCGCCTCCCTAACCGCCTGGCCAGTGGTCAATGCAGGACACCCGGTGGTCTCGTGGATTTGTTCTACCAGGCGAGCTTCACTGCCCAATCCTTCTTCCATTGAGCTGGCGGTGCAGTGAAAAACGATCACACCCGGTTTAATATCGGAAAGGGCTCGGGCAGCCTCGAGGATTGCTTCTGTGAGCTGGGGGAGAGGTTTATGCCACTTACCGGTCATTCGGAGTCGAGTGACGTGAACTCCTATTTCGTTGTTGGCGTACTTGTAGAATTGCGGTTCCGTGACCCGATTGCTCGAGGGAATAATGAGGCCAATGCGGGCTTGAGGATTCATGATGCCCATGTCTGTTTAGCCACACCGATGGCTTTTGGCTCCGGTAGGTTCTTCAACGAGAAGAACTCAATGGCGTTCCGGTTCAGAATCCTTTCCTTCTCGGCAAAGCTTAGATCTTCAGCATCGAGAATGTCTTTCACGGTAAACGGAAATCGGCAATCCCAATGACAGTAGTCAGAGGCATAAAGCACGCTTCCCGGCCCCGCCGACTTGAGCACACGATCCAAGCCGGTCTCCTCCGACTCGCAGGTAAGAATGACCTGATCGCTTTGGATGATCTCGCTGGGTCGTCTCTTCAGCTCGGGCATTTGGGGGGCCAGCTTTTCCACATGCTCGTCCAACCGCTCCATCCAGTAGGGAAGCCAACCGGCACCCCCTTCCATAAATCCCACCTTCAACCGCGGATACCGGTCGAAGACCCCTTCACCAATCATGTGCATCATTGCGATCATAAGCTCAAAGGGGAACGCGGTCATGTGCACGTAAACGTACTTTAAAAACCGCTCACTCCCTGCTCCCATGACCCCTGAGACGCCTGGGATCCCATCGTGGCCGGTCTGGGGATGAACGCATAGTGGTATGTCGAGCTCCTGGGCCTCTGCAAAGATGGGGTCAAACATCGGGTCTCCCATGTTTATTCCGTACACGTTATTCGGGAGCATGGCTGTCAGCACATCGCGTTTGGCGAGATATTGGAGTTCACGGACGGCAGCCGGAGGATCCTGGCAAGGGATGAGTCCCACGGCACGTAACCGTGTTGGGTCCGCTGAGCAGTAGTCTATCAGCCATTCGTTAACCGCATGGCAAAGTGCCGCGGCTAGATCTTTATTCATCAGACCGTTAACGGTGAGGGCAATCTGCGTACCAAAAATCACTGCCACATCGATTCCTTCCAGGTCCATGTCCTTCAATCTCTGATGGGGATCGGTCACCCCCAGACGAGGTTTTCTCGCCTTGTCAGTAAAAGGTCCCGAGACCCCGGGAGCCGGTCCCTCCGCATTGGGCCAGATCCTACCTTCCAGAAGGAGGCGCGGATGACCGCGGTTGTCTCTGAGTCGTACAGGTGCCAAGGAACGGAAATTTTCCGGTAGCCGTGAGGCAATATCCGCGTCCCCTTCGTTGACATGCCCGTCGGCGTCAATTACCAGAGTCCGATCAAAATCTTCCATAGTCTTCTCCTCCGTCCTAAGCGTACGGGTAGAATAGAAAGAAAACGAAAGAGAGTAAAGCCAGCACCCACAGGCCTGGTTGAACTTCGCGATATCGGCCCGAGACAACCTTGCAGAAAGGGTAGAGGACAAAGCCTGCCGTGATGCCGATCCCAAAGCGTTCTCTCCCATAAACGGGGCGATGGCATTGGTATGTATTTCCAGGTCAGTGGCAAGGGACACCGGACACACCAACGACCTTTCTCTCGGCAATCAACGTTACCTGGTCAGGGATCGTGCTAATGGGAATCGCGGGTTTCTTTTATTTCAGGCGGTGGAAACCCAAGGTCGAGCCTCAAACCGCTCGCTACAGTGAAGGAGAGGATTTAACCGGCTTAGCGTTCAACACGAGAGACGCTACCTGATTACACCC